>JBCCNE010000116.1:0-10590 GCA_039026015.1 Cyanobacteria bacterium P01_C01_bin.70
GCGGTGAGGGGCGCGGGTGGCTAGCGTCCCCCGCCGCACGCGAGGGCCGCGCGGCGGTAGGACAGTGGGATTCCAGTGCTGATTGAGGTGCAGCCATGCAATTACCCACACATAGTCAAAACCCTCTAGGTCTTTCAGGGCAATCGCCGGCACCCGCTCTGCGAATAGCTCAATGCGGGCGATCGCCGGCTGATAGTCATCAGGCGTAGCCGAAATCTGGGCCTGTCGGGGGGTGCCGTGGCGCTCTGTGTAAGGCGAACGTACCCAACCAATCGGCTGCAGCGTCACCGACTGCGGCCAATCAACCGCCTCAACGTAGTCTTTAGGCGGCAGCTTAGGCATTCAGTATCTCCAAGGGTGACATCACGGCTTGGCACATTCTAGGTAGGGAAGACATCAACGGGGCAATCGCCCTGCTTAAGTAAGCATGAGCCCTGGCAAAACTATTGCAGGGCGCTGGCAACCCCAACAATGCTTGCGATCGTACAGCAATTTTTCTAGTTGTCGATGGGCTTGCTCCATCTTTAAAGACACTCTTATTGAGAGACGTTGTTGGCCGATGGCGCGGATGAGTTGCGGCGGCCTTCGCGGTAACGCTCTAGACGCTGCATGGCCATTTGTAAGCTCAATCGCATCCGGTTAAAGGCTTCGGCAAGCTGGCCTACCTCATCTTTAGAGTCCTGGATAAACTCGGATTGGGTATCGCCCATGCTAACGGCTTCAGCGACTCGAGCCATGCGGTTGAGGGGACGCACCACAGAACGTTTGAGCCACAAGTTCACCAAAATAATGGCGATCGCAAAGACGACAACAAAAATACCCAAAATTAGCACCAGCGACTGGCGGGCGCCTTTCACGACCCGTTCTGCAGGTACCGAAATCATCTGCGCTCCTACGATTTCATTCAGTTCCCAGCCAAAGCCATTTTCGGCCCCATATCGCTCAATCATGCTAGCCGGGGCGGCAGCTGGAGTGCTATGACATTCTAGGCAGCTTGCTTGAGCAATTTTAATTGGGCGAGCAATATAGTAAAGATCGCCGCCCGGGGTCTTCCTAAATCCGCTCATTTGAGCCGTCCGTTGAGGATTATCGCGAAACTGCCCCACCAACTCAGATTCAAACGCATCGGCCTGATCGCGCAGGTTGGTCGGATTGAGGGTCGCCTCTTTATAAAAAAAGTCCCCGTATTCCGAATTTAGCCGCAGGGTTTCAAACACTTCTCGCGCCGAATATGCGGGGATACTTTCGGGTAAAAATTCTTCGTCTAGACGATCAGCGATTTCTGGTGCGATGTGGTCAGTCGTATAAGCGCGAATGGAATTCATGGTTTCCATCAGCATCAAAGCTTGGCCCGTGAGCTGTCCTTGAGCACTCCGATTGAGTACTGACGAGAGGGCTGCACTGCTTGCCAGCACTCCACCCAAAAACACTAGCACCAGCAGGAGAGTAAATTTTTTGCCTAACTGTAGATTTTTAAACTTAATCATTAAAGGGCAACGATAAACGTAAAGGATATTGATTGAATACAGAAACTGCTGCGGAATTTCGCAGAGATTCGTCAATGGATTGACAACATTGACAGCATGTCTGGGAGACAAGCCGCCTTGCTACAAACAGAACCGTACTAGATGCAACCGCTTTGAAGTTGGTAAACAATTGAGAAGCAAGAGGCAAGCTTCGATGCGGGTAAGGATGCTTTCTGGAGCCGACAGAAAACGCGGTCACCCATTTTTTCTAGATACCAGCCTGAATAGTGACCGCCGGCTCAGCCACATGACCGATGCCCCCTTTGAAGAAAAGTCACCGGACTGTTGCTCATCTACAAATGCAGAATGGGCTTTTTTAGCGGCTTACCACCGCATACTTAAATCAATAAATATCGCTAAATTTTCGTCAGCGATATCAAAATCCCGGCGGCTTACAGCGGAGCAAGTACACCTCTTTGAAGCAGCCGTGTGGAGATTGCCCTGAATAATCTTGGTGTCAAGTTAGACACGGTAGAAGCACTGGATAAATTCCAGTTTTCAATCTAGCTGTGGTTCAAGAATGAGCATAGCCTGTCACAACTTTAGGCCCAGACTGAACTAATAGGTGAGAAATTTTTGCTTAATTTCACGCGATCGCCCACCGCCACCAACGTCCACTCAAATGCCTCCCTTAACCAGTTCTCAACCCCCACTCGAACGGCTTAACTGAGGAAACGGGAAAAGCTGCCAGCGATCGCCACCCTGGTCCTTCATATTGCGGCGATCGCAAGCCTGGATGCAAAATTTCCACCAAAATTTCTAGCGAGTCCACCAAGCGCGGCCCTGGACGGTTGAAGTACTGGTTACCATCCGTAACGTAGACGCGCTCAGTCTTCACCGCTCGCAGCAAAGACCAATAAGGATGCTGCAATAAGCCTTGGCTCTCCTGTACGGCTGTGGCCATGTCATAGCCACAAGGCATCAGAATAATCACCTCAGGATCAGCTTTGACCAGATCGTTCCAGGTAATCCAAGGGGAATGCTGACCCGCTTTGGCCAACAAAGGAAATCCCCCCGCTAGCGTGACCAGTTCTGGCACCCAGTTGCCTGCCGTCATCAGGGGGTCGGGCCATTCGAGACAGACCACTGTTGGGCGATGCGCCACGCCGAAAACCTGCTGTCGGCAACGCTGAACGCGATGTTGCAGAGCCGCCAACGCTTCGTCTGCTTTGGCGGTGCCCGTTGTTCCCAACAGCGCGATCGCGACTCGCCGCAGATCGGCCCACACGTCTGCCAGCGAGTTAGGCTGCAGCGAAAGAATTTGCGGATTCACCCCGGTAAGGGCCGCCACCGCTGTTTCCACCTCCGGCAGGCTGACTGCACACACCTCGCACTGAGCCTGCGTGAGAATGTGAGTCGGCTGCAGGGCCTCTAAAACATCCGTTTTGACCTGATACACGCTGAGGGCGGACTGTAGTAAGTCGGTGACGCGGTCATGAATTTCTCGGCTGGTGCCCTGCGGGTTGAACTTGGGAGCCGTGCAGACGGGCAGTGAAGAGATTATCTGAGGGAAATCGCACTCGTGACTGCGGCCCACTTGATGGTCAGTCAGCTCCAGGGTTTGGATGATTTCGGTAGCACTCGGCAACAGAGAAACAATTTTTAGCGGCAGCATGGGATGCACTCAAGTCGACGGCTTAGAGTATTCCATCTAAAAAACGTTCTGGCTTTGATATGACGAATAGGCTTTTTCCTGGCGGGCTCAATGGTCTCTTGTGGTCTCTTTTAGATCTCGGACTAGTAATTAGCTGGAACACTCTTAGTGACACTATAAAGCCCTTGCCTGTTTTCGAAGCATCGGGTGCATAAAGAGTGATCTAAATCACAATAATTACCGGCTCTGCTCCAGGTTTACCCCCTTCGGCTTCCATTCGCTTTCAAAAGGCACATCAGGTTGGGGCAGAAAATTCTAGTAGGGCAGTTTTGCGTTGACTGAAATCTTACGCTTTTCAATTCAGATTGTGTCGGCTACCGCCATGTTTTCTTAGAGTAAAAAAGCGTAACCGCGAAGCAGCTGCTCTCGAAGGGCATCGCAGTTCTGTCCTCATGATGCCAGCGGGCTGCTCACAGGCCAGAGGCGTTCCACTACGCTCAACTCTCAAACTTTTTCTGCCACCTGAGTGGTTATTGCCAGGTCAGAGATATTCATCCGCTCGTACTTTTCAAACGGCTGATGAATCCAGGGGTTGTCTGCCAGATATTGCGCAAAATAATCGGGTCGAGCTGTAGAGCAGGCTTTTTGCCACAAGACGGCAGTGCGAATTTCGTCAATATAAAAGCCATAGTGATGTTGGAGCCACTGGATGCTTCGCTCCAAGGTCGTGCCTGAATCGACGAGATCATCGACTAGCAGTACGTGATCGCCCAAGTTGGCAGCGGTCATCGTCAAATCGCGAGAAAAGACGATTTTGCCTCGATCTTGATTATTTGTGCCGCCATAGGATGCCGTAGACAAAATCGCCAGTGGCACATCATATAAACGACAGAGCAGGTCACCCACCCGCAAACCGCCTTTAGCCAGACAGACGATTTGATTAAATTGCCAACCTGATTCATAAAGCTTGACAGCCAGCGTTTCAATCAAAGCATGGTAATCATCCCAGGTGACGTAGAGGTCAGACATAATGGCGAGTGTCCTCCGGACAGGCTTGGCCAACGCGACACGGCTAGCAGCAATAGGGCCAGACTGAGTCATGATACAACTTGATAGGCTTAATCGACCGATATGAGGGGCACTGAATGACCCACGAGTTTTCTGAATCCACAGCGGCGATAACGGCCCCCGGCAAACTGTCCTGGTGGACAAAATTGGCTTACGGCATCGGCGACATGGGGGCCGGTATGACCTCCAACTTGATTGCCTTCTCATTCTTGATTTTTTTAACCGAGGTGGCAGGGCTGCGACCAGCAGTGGCGGGAACGGTTTTGCTGATTGGTAAAATCTGGGACGCGGTGAACGATCCGCTGGTGGGCGTGCTCAGCGATCGCACCCAAACTCGTTGGGGCCGCCGCTATCCCTGGATTTTTCTCAGCGCTTTGCCTTTCGGGATCACGTTTTTCCTGATGTGGCTGGTGCCGGGGGGCAGCGCTGGTTTTCGGTTTTGGTACTACGTGGTGACTTCCGTGCTGTTCCAGATTTTTTTCACCACGGCCAACTTGCCCTATTCGACCCTGACTGCCGAACTCACCCAAGACTACGACGAGCGCACCGACCTCAATAGCTTTCGATTGGGATTTTCACTGCTGGGGGCAATCGGGGCCCTGGCATTAGGACTCTTCGTGACCTCGATTATCGAGCAGCCGACGCTGCAGTACCCGGTTTTGGGCGGCATTTGCGCGCTCTTTTCGGTCATCCCTCTATTGGTCTGCGTCTTTGGCACCTATCCGCAAGCGCAGCGATCGCGGGCGACCAGCAACCAGACCGACTCCGACGAATCTGGTACCGATATTCCGTTTATTCAACAGCTCCACATTGCTTTTAGCAACCGCGCTTTTCTCTACGTTGTCGGCATCTATCTATTTGCCTGGTTAGCGCTGCAAATTACTGCCAGCATCATTCCTTTCTACGCCACCTTTTGGATGGGGTTAGACTCCTACTTTTTGCCCGCATTGCTAGTGCAGGGAACGGCGATTATTATGATGTGGCCCTGCAACTTACTCAGCCGCCGCCTGGGAAAACAGGGACTCTTTTTTGTCGGCATTGGTGCTTGGTTAGCCGTCCAAATCGGCCTATTTTTCCTGCAGCCAGGGCAAACGACGCTGCTTTATGTGCTTTGCGTGGCTGCCAGTTTTGGCGTTGCTACGGCCTATGTGGTGCCCTGGGCGATGCTGCCAGACATTATCGAATTGGATGAGCTACACACGGGCAAACGGCGCGAGGGCATCTTCTATGCCTTTATGACGCTGCTGCAAAAATTTGGGCTAGCTGGCGGGCTGTTTCTGGTGGGTATATTTTTAGAAGCCGCTAACTTTTTGGCCGAATCAGACATTCGCATCGTAGCTAGGCGCTTTATCTTGGGTGCTACGCTGGACGGCACAGGATTTTCTGCCGAGCAGGCAATCCAGCCCGATTCCGCTCTGTTAGCGATTCGAGCGTTTATGGGACTCGTGCCCCTAACGCTACTCTGCGGCGCTTTGGTGCTGTGCTATTTCTATCCCATCACGCGGGAAGTCCACAGCGAAATCGTGCTCAAACTCGCCGAACGACGCCAGAAAAAGTCATAAGTATGGAATGCAGAGTGGAGAGTGTGGAATATAGAGTGCAGAGAGCCTAGATCCAAAATCCTCCGAGCAGACTGCCCCTGGTATAGGCACTCCAGTCCTTGGAGCAGACTCCGCCTTTCTTGAATGCCGTCAGGCTATACATACCTAGCCACGCTTCTACTGGATCTCTGGAAAGGCGGTTCTGAGAAAATTCATCACGTCCTCATCGCGTTCAATTTGTTCGCTGGTTTCTCTGAATTTTTCAGTATCGATTTCTAGGGTATTGGCGTCGAGGGCTTGAATAAATTCGATCGCGCTCGCCTTCTCTTCATCACTGGCGGTCAACATCGCATCGCGCAGATAAACCCACGTTTGGTCAGACTCGTCGGGTACAGCGATCGCGTTACTTGCTAGCCGATAAAAGCGCTCACCGACTTCCGTATAGCTAGCCTCCAGCAGATAATCACGGTTGACCGACGTTTCCGAAGTCAAGTATTCGTGAGCTTGCGCTTCATCAATATCGGTGAAAAAGTCAACGAAATCGATCAGCTTTTGAATATTCTGGGGTGGCTGACGGGTAGCGGCGAATTCGTTCAGCTCTTCAACGGATAAATCTGGCCAGGTACCAAACCGTGAGATCAACCGAATTTTTTCCAATGCTTGGGCTTGAGTGGCGGCAAGGAGGGCAATTGCGCCAGCACCCAAAAGGCCTCCCATTGCAATGACGAACCGGCTTAATCGCTGAGTCTTGCTAACCGCAAATAATGAGCTCAATGGCATAATCAACCCTTAGAACGGCAAGGTTCGGAACATCAGATGCAATGGTGTTTGGTCAAGACATCCCGGTCGGAACAGGTGGCAGCCACCAAAAATTACTCAGCACTAGGACGCCAACTGGCAAGCTTTGTTCCTCACGTTTGCTTAATCGAGCAGCATTGCTCAGGCCACCTTTAGAGCCAACCTTCACCCATGAACCCTTTTCATGACGAAGAAGACCGCAGGCTGTCTAACTTATTTGAAAGCCAGCGCAGCACTCCAATCGCAATCGCTCCCGCCATCAAAATGCCAATCGCCGGCTGAAAGACGGGCGTCCACAGGCTGTACCAAATATCTAGCCCCAGGTTAACGTTGACACTGCGCCCAACCACAGCCGTGGTGAACCAGCCAAAACTAGCCAGCACAAAAAATAAGTTGGCGACAAGCAGCCAATTGAGGCCATTCAACATTTGATTCCACATAACTTAGTCAACCCTCTGCGATCGCTTAGAAACCGCCCGCCACTTGATTGCGAATTGTAACTCATCTGATTTGAGCAAGGGCAACATCTAAAAAAATTCTCAGCCTTAGGCGATTGGCGCGAGTGCCACGTCAGTGACGAAACCGTTTCCCTGCGGCACGTGCGACTTGATCAACCGGTATTAGAAGTCAGTCTCTAGGCGCAAACAATTTTGTCTATGCGTAAAGCAAATGTATCTGAGCGTAAAAAAATGTAATAAAAACACTCATCAAACCCCTTTACTGTAACGGTTATGACGTTAAATCTTTATTTAGGTCCGTCAGCTAAATTTTGCTTTAAATACACGTTGGAATGTCTAGCATGAGCAGTAACTTAGCCAGTCAGCTTCGAGAAGGCACGAAGAAAGCGCACACGATGGCAGAGAACGTTGGCTTTGTCCGATGCTTTTTGCGCGGCGTAGTTGAGAAAAACTCCTACCGCAAGCTTGTCGCTAACTTCTATTTTGCCTACACCGCAATGGAAGAAGAGCTGGAGCGCCACAAAGATCATCCGGTGGTTTCTAAAATCTATTTCCCGGAGCTGCATCGCAAACAGAGTCTAGAAGAAGATCTGCAATACTACTATGGCGCTGACTGGCGGGAACAGATCAGTCCTTCTAAGGCGGGTCAGAAGTATGTTGAGCGTATCCGCGAAGTGGCCAATACCCAGCCTGAGCTGCTGATTGGTCACTCTTACACCCGTTATCTGGGTGACCTGTCCGGGGGGCAAATTCTTAAAGGCATTGCTCAGCGGGCAATGAACTTGTCTGAAGGTGAGGGGACAGCTTTCTACGAGTTTGATGAAATCAACGACGAGAAGGCCTTCAAAGCGACTTACCGTCAGTCCCTTGATGAGGCTGAAATTGGCGCTGCGATGGCTGATCAAATTGTGGAAGAAGCTAACGATGCCTTTGGCGTGAACATGGAGATGTTTCAAGAGCTGGAAGGCAACCTGATCAAGGCGATTGGGCAAATGTTGTTCAACACCCTAACTAGCCGCCGTCGGCGCGGCAGCACCGAGTTAGCCACGGCTGAGTAACTCCCAAAAGTAGAGACGCAGCCTATCTCTATAAAGGCGCAATCTATTGCGCCTTCAAGATTCAGCATCGACGAGTTCGACGGTGCCAGCGCGGCCATCAATGCGAATCACCTGTCCATCTTGAAACCGCTGGGTGGCTTGGCTCAAGTTCATCACAGCGGGTATTTTGTATTCGCGGGCAACGATCGCCCCGTGGGATAAACTGCCTCCCACTTCGGCAACAAGTCCAGCCGCCTGCGCTAAAACCGGAGCCCATCCCGCATCGGTATAGGGCACCACGAGAATGGTGTTGGGAGCTAAGCGCTCTGACAGCTGCACGGAAGTTAGCACCTTGACCGGGCCTTGCACCTGACCAGCACTCGCCCCAATTCCCTGCCACATGCCCGCCCGCAAGGGCTCGATGTTGGTTGAGGCCGATGGGCTAGGAGGTGGATTGTGGCCATACACCACAAACGGTACCGCAGCGAGGGCCTGATGTTGGGCCAACTGCGATCGCTGCTCGGCCACGAGGGCCTGCATGGGCTGCCGTGCCATTAGTCCCGTTTTAAGTTCTTCATAGGTTAAGAAAAAGGCGTCGCCGGTTTGGTCAATCAGAGATTGGGCAATCGCTGCTTGCTCTAGAGCCAGACAGCTCCAGCGCAGTTCCGCCAACAATTTCAGATACACTTCCGCAACCCGCCCCTTGAGATTCAGTCGCTGCTGCACCTGTTGCCACCGCCATCCTCTAGCCTGCACTGGAGAGTCTTCGTCCGTGACGGTTTCCGGCGGCGGATTAAGCAAAAACTGAATCAATAAATCTCGCACCGGCTGTGGGTTTTCGTACCAAGTGGGTACAGCGATATCGGTACCGACTTCGCTGAGATAGCCGTAGCGGCTAACAATGTCATCCAGTTGCGACAGCACTGCCGTTTCCTGCAGGTCGTCAGCAAAGCGATGCCAAAGGCTAGTGGCCTCTGCCTGGGCGGCGGCTTGCAGCGTCGTGACCAATGCCGGATGCTGCTGCCGCACTGCTTGCGCCAGTGCCTTCACCGCTTGCACAGAAGCAACTTCGGGTTGCCGCTGTTGGTCAAGGGCCGTTTCGGGAATTTTCAACAGGCTACGGCGTAGAGCAAACCCTAGGGGCGCCAGGATGTTGTAGTAGGTCGCTTTTTCAAGCTGCTGCAATATCAGCTGAACGCGCTCAAATAGATCGCTGGCGGACAAAGTCTGAGCGGGCCGTTGACTGAGACTCTCTAACGTCGGAGCGAACAAAGTGCGGTCGTCTTGGGCAAAATTTTGAGCCAGTGACCACTCCCGTTGCAGCAGTCGCAGCAGTCCCGGCAGATTTCTCAGGGTGCTGGCAATGGGGGGGCGGCTGAACTTTGCCCCCATCGTGAGAAACTCCAGGCTTTCTGGCGGCAGGCCCATGCGGCGAAAGATTTGCCCCAGCAGCGTCGCGTTGAAGTAGGCGCGGGCATAGTGCAGGGTGGCCGTGTCTTCAAAGTTCAGCCCTTGGGCCCGATCGCCCAGCACAACGGTGAAAATCTGGCCCCAGACGCCGCAGGTGAGGGGACGATTGATTGACCAAGTAAGGGGACGAATAACGCCGGGAATCACTTCGGCGGCAATTTTGCGCGTCCAAATCGGCAGCAGCGTAGTGATTGGGCGCGCCTGTAAAAGCCACAGCCTTTCGCCGTCATAGCTCCACTCTATGTCTTGCGGAATGCCGTGGTAGTGTCGTTCCAAATGTCGCGCTAGTAGAGCCACTCGCTGAATTAAGGCAGCGGGCATAGTGCCGTCGTCCTGATTTAGCGATCGCTCATCGGCCAAATGCGCTAAATCAGCGGGGGAGAATTGGTTGAGCGCTGCTTCATCAACCGCTACCTGAAACTGCTGCGGCGTGATTTGCCCGGATACGACCTGATCCGCTGCACCAGCCAGCGCTTCGACCAAAACCGACTCGCCTTGTCCCACTGGGTCGCGGCTAAAAGCAACGCCAGAAAACGCCCCTTTGATTTGCCGTTGCACCAGCAAAGCCAGCCCGGACTGCTCTGCCAGTCCGAGATCGCGGCGATACTGCGTGGCTCCCTCTTGATAATAGGCTGCCCGACATTGCTCAACCGCCTGTTCCAGCTCTGGGGCATTGTGGATGTGAGGGATTGACTCGTACTGACCGGCCCCAGAAGCATCCAGGCTATCTTCATCCAAGGCGGATGAGCGCACAATCCAAAGGCCCTGCCAGGGATTGGTTTCGAGCTTTTCTAGATGTTGAGTTAGCGATCGCGCTGGCGTGCCCACGGGTAACACCCAGCCCATGGGCACGGCATATCCCGCTTGCTTGAGCTGCGCCAGGGTAGCCGCCTTGCCGCCCATCTGCGCGATCTGTGGCTTGTCGTTCAGCGAACCAATCACATCTTGTCCTCGCAGGTATTGAAACATCTTACGAGAACTCTCATCTGGCTGTTGGGCCGACAGCGCCAAATCATCGGGGGTTTGTTGATAAATCCAGGCAATCAGCAGGCCGAGTACGGTGGCGGCAGCGATCGCCCCCGGCTGCTCAGGATGGTA
>JBCCNE010000117.1:0-10569 GCA_039026015.1 Cyanobacteria bacterium P01_C01_bin.70
ATAATTACCTGTCCCTTGGTTAGGGCTGGCAGTTCCTTCAGCAGGTCGCGCCCCGCTGCTTCCACACCATATTTCAGACTTTCCTGGTCAACCGGATTCACAATCCGCATCAAAAACTGGCTCATACACTGCGACAGCACGTCAGAGTCCAGCTTGCCAGGACGCTGGGTAATCAGCCCGACCCCCATGCCAAACTTACGCCCCTCACTGAGGATCGTCCGCAAAACCTGTTTACAGCGCGACGGTTCATGGGCCGGAGCAAAGCGGTGCGCTTCCTCTAGCAGGATGAACACCGGGTAGGGCAAATAGGTTTCGTCGCCTTCCGATACCAGTTCCTTGGCGGTATTCATGCGGGCTTGGTAGCTCTGGCGCAGCACCGCTGCGCAAATTACCTGCTGCTCTTCCTGGCTGATCTCATTCATTTGCAGCACCGTTACCTGTCCCGGCTCGAACAGGTCTTGAGGAGCCAGGTGATTCATCCGGTCAAAGTAGGGTGAGTGGGCAAGTTTTTCAAGCTTCCACTCGATCGCCGGAGCAGAGGAGCCTATTTTCGGATTACCCTCCTCGTCTTCGCTAGTGTCGGCTTCATTTACTGCGCGAATCAGGTCGTTCACATCCCAACGGTAGTCACCATGACGGTGCTTTTTGAGAATAGTAAAGCCTTTATTAAGAATGGCCTGTTGGCGATCGCTCATATTCGGCAGCAAGGTCATCACGTCGTAGTAGTCTAGCGACGACATGCGAATGCGAATATCATCCGGCGTCAGCACTTTCACCTGGGGCGCGTAGCCGTCCTGACTCTGAAATGCCGGATGACCGCGCATATCGCCCAACGTGCCATATTCCCCATGAGGATCAAACACCAGCACCGCCGCTCGGTTATTAGGCCGCAGCAGTTCTTCGATCAGGACTCCCGCCGTGTACGACTTGCCGGAACCGGTGCCGGCCAAAATCGCCATATGGGTACTTACGAGTTCTTTTACGTCCAGCGCTACGGGCACCGCTTCACCGGGCCGCAGCAGCAGCGATCCGACATGGGCACCGCCGAACTCTCCCGGCTGCTTCTTGTTGATCACGTGCACTAGCGTTTCATCATCGACTCGATAAACTTTGGCGCCGGGATCAGGCGTCAACCGAGGATTGATGAAGCCCAGCGCCGGATGGAAGTAGCCAATAACGGCCACCGTAACTTCGTAAATTTCGGGATTGGGATAGGCAAAGCCCACTAGTGCCGCGATCGCTTCCGGACTAATTCCTGTATCGGCAAAAATGCGATCAGGTAGATGGTCGATCAGGCGGCGATCGGCAATTTTGCCTAAAATATCTAGGGTCTCACTCCCCTGTGGCGCCTGATAGGCCACAAATTCGCCAATTTTGACGTCACGGTTATCGGCAGTGATAAAGAGATACTCATTACCGGTTTCTCCTGGCCCTTTGACAGTGCCGACAACTTGCAGCATGGCTTGATTCATATTGAACGATACGGTTTTTACGGAAAACAAATGCCCCATCGCTAAAACTGTAGCGATTCCACGGTGATTAGAGTAGAAAGGATCACAGTAAGCTGTATTTAATGACCTATATTATTAATTTTTAGAGCAAGCATTGATGAATCAGTAATGAATCAACTTGATCATGAAGGGGAATTTGGGTCTAATATTCACTAGGTATCGGAAAGCATCACAATGACTGACGCGACTCCGCTGAAAGCCAACTCAACGATAAAAAATCTTTCGCTGCAGGGGTCTGCGAGCGAGAATAGCTTGGCTATCTTTACCGAAAAGTTACCCAATCGGCATCGCCGGATTTTGGCATCTATTTCCATTCCCTGCCCGGTAGAGCAGGTTTGGGGAGCGCTGACCGATTACAACAATTTGGCAAACTTTATTCCCAATCTAACGGTAAGCCGCTGCTTAGAGACTTCTGACTCTCGCACGCTCTTGGAACAGGTTGGCAGCCAATGTTTTCTCAATATTCAGTTTTGTGCCCGTGTAGTGCTCAATATGGTTGAGCAGTTTCCCAGCCGTATTACCTTTTCGATGATTGAGGGAGACTTCCAGGTTTTTGAAGGCTGCTGGCGGTTGGAATCGGAAGTTACGTCTCAGTCGGCCACTCGACTAAATTATGAAGTGACGATTTGCCCGCCACGGGCAATCCCCGCCATGCTGATTGAGCGCCATTTGCGGCACGATTTAACGCAAAATCTGCAGGCAATTCGTCAGCACATGATCACTTTGACAAGTGTCGCTTAACGCATTTATCTCCGTGTAGAATTTTGTACCCTGCTCGTAGAGAGTGGGGTTTTTGGTTTTATGGCTCAAAAGCGATCGCGCTTCGTTCAAGCTGTGGCCTGGTTTTTGTTGCTTGGGGTAGTGGGGATAACAGCGATCGCCCTCCTCAGCAGCCGCTACGGCTGGCCGATTTACCTAGAGTTGCTGTCTCATTTTCAGCGACAGTATTGGCTCTTGAGTGTGGTGGCGTTGGCGGCGATCGCTCTCACTCGCTGTCGCTGGCCGACTCTGATTGCGATCGCTTGTGTCGCCGTCTTGACGACACCGCTATTGCCCTGGTATCTACCGCCTCAGTTTTTACAAGCGCAGCCTGAAGGCAACTTTCGCATTTTGGTCTCCAACCTCAACACCAAAAATCGCAATTTTGAGGCGGCGCTGACCATGACCCGGGCAGAAAATCCCGACTTGGCCCTGTTTATGGAAGTAGATGACCGCTGGGTCGAACAACTGAATACGTTGCTAACGACGCTGCCCCACTTTTCCGGCAGATCAGATCCATTCAATCGGGGCATCGTGATCTACAGTCGCTACCCTTTAGATGCCGTTGAAGTGATCGACTTGGCCCCCGACAGTACCCCCAGCATTACAGCCACAGTAGAAGTCAACGGGCAGCGGCTGGCTGTAGTCGGCACCCACCCTTTGCCCCCAGTCAGGCCCAGCCTCTTTCATTCTCGGAATCGACAGCTTGACCAGCTAGGACAGCACCTGCAAACCATGCAGGAGCCACAGGTCGTGATCGGTGACTTCAACATTACAATGTGGTCGCCCTATTACAAGCGATTCAAGCGCCAAACGGGGCTCAAAAACGTACGCGACGGCTTTGGAGTGCTGCCTAGTTGGCCAACGGGTGGCACGTATTCCACTATTCCAGCCTGGGTCACGGAACTGCTTGCCATCCCTATCGACCACGGACTGCTCAGCCCAGAATTGACTGTTGCTGATGTGCGTGTCGGGCAAGATGTTGGATCTGATCATCTTCCCGTGGTGATTGATTTGAGTCTGTAGGCGATGGTCTCGATATGATGAAAAGCGCGACCAAATGGGCGATCGCAGTCGCAGGAGCATCTTTTGAAGCTAGAACGCTACCAAGCCAAAACGAAGCGGGTTAATCGCCGCCGCGTTTACGAAATCAACGGTCATCAGTATCCCGGCGTCACGACGATTCTCTCGGCGACCAAGCCCGCTGAAGCGAGAAAGGCGCTGTACGAATGGCGTCAGCGTATCGGCAAGGAAGCGGCCCAGACCATCTCCAACAAAGCGTCTTCGGCGGGAACGCGCCTGCACAAACAGATCGCGGCGTTTTTGCGGGACGAGTCCGTCGAGATCCCGGCGGATGTCATCGGCTATTGGGAGTCTCTGCAACCGATTTTGGACGCCGTGGAAGAACCGCTACTGATCGAAGGGGCGGTTTGGCACGACGCAGGCTACGTCGGCTTTCCCGATGCGTTGATGGTGTATCAAGGCCAAGTCTGTGTCTGCGACTGGAAAACGGCGCTGAAGCCGAAAAAGCTGGAGTGGATCGGCGACTATTGCCTTCAGGTAGCGGCTTACGCCCAAGCGATTGAACAGGTTTATGCCGAAACGGGAATTGAAGTGGCCGGGGCGTTGATCGCGATCGCCCTTGACCAAGCTCCCGCGCAGACTTTTTGGCTAGAGCGCGAGCAAATCGAGGAGCATTGGCAGCACTTTCAATCCCGTCTGCAAGAATACTACGTCCTACGCCCTACAATAGGCTAAAAGCCTAGAGATAGAGTCATTGGGCCGCATATATTCCATTCCAGAATTTCAGGAAACTTTCGAGCGTTGACTCAACTTTCGGAGAGGGGCAATTGCCCTAATGACGCAAGTTGAATCTGTATGTATGGGGATATGTCTTTGCCAGTAAAACCAATGCTTTATATTTTTCTCTAGTCGTATAGCTTCTGAATTAAGCAAAGACTAGCGCTTAGAACGAGGACTTTCATGATTTTCGTAGGCGGCGACGATGCGCTGCACCAGAGGGTGCCGGACAACATCAGCTTGAGTAAGCTTGCAAAAGGCAATGCCTTCCACTGAGGCCAGAATCTTTTGGGCGACGGATAGCCCTGATGACTGATTGGTCGGCAAGTCGGTTTGCGTCGTGTCGCCCGTCACTACCATGCGCGATTGAAATCCTAATCGAGTCAGCACCATTTTCATCTGTGCGGGGGTCGTATTTTGGGCTTCGTCAAGGATAACGAAGGCATTGCTCAACGTCCGTCCCCGCATATAGGCCAGCGGCGCAACTTCGATCACACCCCGCTCCATTAGGCTGGGAATCTTTTCAGGGTCAATCAGTTCGTGCAGGGCGTCATAGAGGGGGCGCAGGTAGGGATTAACTTTTTGCTGCAGGTCTCCGGGCAAAAAGCCCAGTCGCTCGCCTGCTTCAACCGCTGGGCGGGTCAAAATTAAGCGCTCGTATTCATCGTTGAGCAGAGCCTGTACGCCCACCAGCGCGGCTAGAAACGTCTTACCCGTTCCGGCTGGGCCAGAGCAAAAAATTAGGTCGCTCTTTTTCAGCGCTTGAACATACTGTCGCTGACGAAAGGTTTTAGCGCGAATGACTTCACCGCGTCGAGTCCGGGTAACGGTTTCACGCTGAATGGCGTTGAGCTCGTCGAGCTGATTCGTATTAATCGCCTGGCGAGCAGTCAAAATATCGGCCCGGCTAATTAGGGTGCCTTCACTCCACAAGGGTTCTAGCGCTCTGATAATCTGCTGAGCCAAATCGACACTTTTGGCTGTTCCTGAAAACAGGAGATCACGCCCGCGCAGCACAATTTTTGCTCCCGTCTGTTCTGACAGCAGCTTAATGTTGTCATTCTGCTGACCGGAAAGGGCTATCGCACTTTCAGAGGACGGTAGATCAAAGTGGGCAGTCTGCTGCATGCACTGGCATCTTAGCGTCAACAGTTAAGGGCTATTTTCTCCTTGGAGGAGCGGGGCGATCGCCCCGCCGGGGTCGCCGCCGTTTACTGCCGCTCTCATCGTCAGAACCAGAGCGAGACTGATGGGCAGATTCTCCATAGACGTCCAAAGACGCTCGTTCATCGTAAAGCGCTGCCGTTGTCTGCAAAACTGTACGAATGGCCTGAATATTTCTGCCGCCGCGCCCAAACATGCGGCCGCGGTCAGCCTCTGCGAAAGCCACACGCAACAACACTCGATGCTTATCGCCCAATCTTTCAATATCGATTTTCAAATCATCAGGAGAATCTAGAAACGGCTTCATCAAATAGCTGACTAGCCCTTCGTAGTCTGGTCTTCCAGTCATTGCAGCCGATCTCATTTTGTTTGCAATTGGGCCAAAGTCTACTCTTCTTCAGAGACCGCCGTCTCAGATGGCACTGCCGCCTCTGATTCTGCCACCGCAGCAGTCGGTTCCACATCAGGCGCTGTCGCTTCTAACTCTGCTGCAGGCACTGCCGTTTCAGGTGTGGCTGCTCTGGATGGCTCAGCCACCGCAGTCGTCGTAGCTGCTTGAGGCGCGGCTGCCGCTGGTGCCTGAGCCGATGCTACCACCGCAGCACCGCCTCCCTTTAGTTGCTCAAAGACATTTGCCTTTTCGAGAATGCTGCGTACTGTGGGAGTTGGCTGGGCACCTTGCTGCAATCGTCGCACGATTGCCGGCACTTCTAACCGGGTTTCATTAGTACGGGGATTATAGTAGCCCAACTCTTCGAGAGGACGGCCATCGCGACGGTCTTGGCTGGGCATCGCAACAATGCGGTAGCTTACTTCACGCTTTTTACCAAACCGCTTCAAACGCAACTTAATCATAAATATTCGACTGCTGAGTAAAAATCAAGACAGAAAATCGACAAGATTATCATCGTAATGAATAGACTTCAAATGTGCAAGTCACGCATTTCATCATCAGCAACTTTAAACGTCGATTTTCAAGATCTGAAACCCCTGCTGTCCAATTTACGTCAGTACCTATCGAGAAGTGCAAGTCAGCTCAAATACCTTAACCTCCCCGCAAATCTAATTCTTGCGGGTTCAACAGTCTAGGCCAAACTTGCAGATGCCATTTATCGACCTAGTTGCTGAATCCCGCGTTGTGAAATTCCTCTTCAAAAATAAAAAACCCGTAGAAGCAAGGTCTACAGGTAAAAGAACTAGGGGTTCTCATCATTTGCAGGCCCAACGGCCAAAGTGCAACGACTCCAATTCCTAGCTAATCGTGCAGTGTGGGCGCGGCAATGCCTATAGCCAAAGCATTTTGAAACTAATGGATGACGCGCCCTAGCTAGTTAAAGTAAATTTCAACTACTCAGCGGCACAGGGATCAGCGGCACAGGGATCAGCCGCACAAGGATCAGCCGCACAAGGATCAGCCGCACAGGGGTCAGCCGCACAGGGGTCAACATCTTCAGTGGGCGTGCCGGTATCAGTAGTCGCACCGCCGCAGCCAACAGTTCCTACAGTCAGTGCAGCAGCGATCGCGACGGCACCAAGATACTTTGCGTTCATTAGAGGTTTCCTCCCTTAATTGAATAAAGTCGAGCAATAAACACCAAAATCATCCATTGCCCAAGCCATAGGTTACTAATTTGCAATATTAACCTCTTCCAACCTGAGACTGAGCTGAAAGAACGTTAAAGATTTTTTATCAATTCACAAAAAGCAATATCTACCCACCTGTGAAGCATTCATATGTCAAGGCGAATGAGCGTCGTTGATATGAGTAGACAGCCACAAATCACTGAGGGTAGTGACTCGATAACCTTGCGAGCGCAACTGCGGCAAAATCAGCCGCAGCGCTGCAGCCGTATTTTTAGAACGCTCCACTGAGCCTCCGTGCAGCAGCAAGATGGCTCCCGGAAAAGTGTGTCTCATCACATACCCAGCCGTGAAAGCGGGGTTGGCGGTGATGCTAATCGTGTCGAGGGGCAGCATGGAAGCCAAAGCGAAATAGGGCTCATAGCCGTGGGCCTGACGGATGATGTCGTGCATATATGGCGTGTACAAAGCGCGGCCAGGACGATACCACCGGATAGTTTGGTAAGGCACTTGCTCGACAAGGCGAGCATGAGTGGCATAGAAATGATCTTCAAATTGCGATCGCGACTGCAGGGCTGGCCAAGTATCCACCATGCCGTGATTAGCAAGTTCGTGGCCCTGAGCTACCATATCGGCCAGCAGGTCGTGATCTTCGTTCAGATGGTTGCCAATGATGAAGAAAGTTGCCCGAACGTTTGCAGTCGGATTCGATAAACTTTGATTATGATTTGCGATTGCATCTAAGATTCGACGAGTTGAGCAGGGAGCAGATTCTCCTGGAACGGGGACATCATCAATGGTTAGGGCCACGGTTGGGGCTTGCGTAGGCTGATAAAAAATAGCCTCAGGAAAGATCCATGCCAGGTTTTCCAGAGCTCTTTTTAGCCAGTTTGCCATTAACCAGATTCCATTAGCTCATCAAGCTTGTTGATAGATGAATTAGGACAACGGGCTTCCCTACGTTCATTTTTTGCGAATGTTGCCAACAATGTTAAACGTTATCGCACCATACTAACCGCTGCCGCCAAGGCTTTTCTCCATGGCAAAACAAAGTGCTGGTCTTTTGATGTATCGCCGCTTTCCAGAACTGGCAGTGCTGTTGGTGCATCCTGGAGGCCCCTTTTGGAAAAAGCGCGATTTAGGGGTATGGACGATTCCCAAAGGCTTGGTTGAAGGTAACGAAGACCTGTTTCAAACCGCCTGTCGAGAGTTTACCGAAGAAACTGGGCTCACGCCGCATCCTCCTTTTATGGAACTGCCAGCGGTTCGGCAATCTAACAAACGGGTCAAGGCCTGGGCCTTCGAAGGTAACTGCGACCCCACTCAAATTCACAGCAATACCTTTGCGCTGGAATGGCCGCCGAAGTCAGGCAAGATACAAGAATTTCCAGAAGTTGATCGTGCTGACTGGTTTACCCTGACTCAAGCTCCGCATTATCTCCTCAAAGCTCAATTGCCCTTGTTAGAGAGTTTGCAAGCTCAGCTTGAGCGGCTGCAAATGCAAACCAATCGTCCCTGACGCAGTCGCAACGGGCTTAGTCATGAAAAACTTAGCTGATGGGACCAGGTGGTTGGAGAGATCGCAATCCGAGCGATTTTTATCATCGCAGTGTGAATCGTTATTTACTGACTTTTGGCGATCGCCAATGCTGACCCAAGATATCCAAGCTGCTGATTGCCAACTTTTTTTAGCTAGGATATCTATGGTATCTGACTATGTGAGGTGACCAAATGTTGAGACTGTTTTTAGCAGGATTTATAGCAGCTTTACTGGTTTCTGGTTTAGCCAAATTCGGCTTGGCTGATTCTCCTCAGACGGTTCAAGACTCGTCGTCTGTCGTGACCAGGCTAGCCTTTAGAGACCGCACTGTGGTTGTTACTGCCGCTGCAGAAGGTCAACGATATGCCGTCTTGGGCGAGTCAGGGGATACTCTGCAGGCTAATTTGACCGAAGAGCAGTTTTCACAACAGTATCCTGAGCTGTATGAGCTGATGCGTCCCGCGGTGGCCGATGATGATGCTCAGCTAATGATGCTTGCTCCCACAATGCAGTAATGCTGCTGCCGTCGCTGTGAGTTAGTCCGTAGGTGACAAGCATGTTGAAAAGCTGTGCTTATCAACGTGCTCGCTAGCAGCATAGAGAAAACCCTGAGCGACGATAGGCGATCGCAACTTCAATCACGCGCAGCCTGGACCAATAAGTCCGAATACGGCGGTAGGATGGTTCACCGTCCACATTACTAAAGCTGTCAACAACGTTTACGTGCCAGAAGCTTCATTTTGCTAATACATCCTCATCTATCCTGGCTATTCTAGCAAGGATATCAGCTGCATCAAATATAGGCGTTCACTATCTCATTAGCCCTTTCCGGCAGAAGAGAACCGGTTTTGGCGTGTCCTGAATAGGGCAGGCTGCGTCCAAGGCGGAGCCTGCACCTTGGTATACCCGATAATCGAGTTACGAGAGCAGGTGGGCGGATAGTGGCGCGAGCAATCACCTAGAATCATTCAGCGATCGCTTATGCTATCGCCGAGCTTCAGTATCCTGCTGACTCATTGGCATTTAGAGTCCTGTCTGCTAGGAAATTTCCGCTACTCTGATCCACAGACTCTAAATGCCAATTCACCCATGATGCACGGTTTCCTGCCTCCTCAGCGCTACTTTGCCTACCTCACCTGGCAAATGATCGATGACCTGCCCGACAAAGCCAATACTGTTATCGTGCAGCCGGTGGGCGCCATCGAGCAGCACGGGCCGCACTTGCCGTTGGCAGTGGATGCCGCGATCGCCAGCGCCGTTCTCGGCAAAGCCCTGACGCTGCTGCCCGACGCTATTCCCGCCTATGGTTTGCCGCCTCTCTACTATGGTAAATCCAACGAACACTGGCACTTTCCCGGCACTATTACCCTCACGGCTCAAACCCTACGCCAGGTCCTGATGGAGTCTGCCGAAAGCCTCTATCGCGCTGGGTTTCGCAAACTGATTTGGCTCAACGCCCACGGCGGTCAACCACAGGTGCTCGAGATGGCCGCCCGTGACCTGCACCAGCAATATCCTGACCTGATGGTCTTTCCCCACTTTGTCTGGAACGTCCCCACCCCTGCCGCTGAGCTAATTACTGCCAAAGAGCTAGAGCTGGGCATTCACGCGGGCGATGCTGAAACCAGCCTCATGCTGGCGATTCTGCCTGATCAAGTGCAGCGCGATCGCGCCGTTTGCGAATATCCTCACGGCCTGCCTACTGATGGCCTCCTCAGCATGGAAGGGGCGCTGCCCTTTGCCTGGGTTACCCATGACCTGACCCGCAGCGGCGTATTAGGTGATGCGACAGCAGCCAGTCGAGAAAAAGGCGATCGCCTCTTCGCTGCCCTGACCCAAGGCTGGGTGGATGTAATCACTGCTGTCCACCAGTTTCAGCAGCCGAATGCTGGGCAAGGGGGCAGTGAGGGTGGCTGAGTGGCTGGGTGTGAGGGTGATGGGGTGGATGATTTTCGGTTCTTGGGTTCTTGGTTTTCCGTACTCTGAACTCTGCATTCTGAACTCTGAACTCCAGAAAGTGAGAGAGCTTTGAGGATTTCCTTATCGCTCAAATCACAGGTTTATAAAGATCGGCCCAGTAGCCATTCGTAACCGGCTTTCAATTGAGCTTTGCCGTCGGTCTCTAAAATCGAGCCATGCCCAGGAAGAATGCGATCGAAATCCCAGGCTAAAACTTGCCGGATGGACTTTTCGACGCTGGCTTTGTCTCGACTG
>JBCCNE010000118.1:0-10550 GCA_039026015.1 Cyanobacteria bacterium P01_C01_bin.70
ATAGGGAAAGTCATGCACCAGTACCAGATCATGGTTCTGACAGAAGGCCACGGCCTCCTGCCAAAATGCCAGTGACGCATAGCCGGTAGTCGGATTGTGAGGATAACTCAGCACCATCATGCGCGCCTGGGCCAGCACCGCTGGAGGAATATCGGCAAACTGGGGCAAAAAGCCGTTTTCTGCCAGCAAGGGCATGGTGTAAAACTGACCGCTTGCCAGGTGAACGCCACCCGCATGGGAAGGGTAACCAGGATCGGTCAGCAGCGCAAAATCGCCCGGGTTGAGAATTGCCAAAGGCAGGTGGGCGGTGCCTTCTTGGGAGCCGATTAGCAGCAGCACTTCGGTTTCTGGATTAACGGGTACGCCAAATTTGCGGGTGTACCATGCGGCTGCCGTTTGCCGAAAGGGCAGGGTGCTTTGAAATAACGAGTAGCCGTGGGTGCTGGTGTCATAGAGGGCATCGGCGATCGCGTCTAAAACGGCAGGAGCCGTCGGCAAATCTGAAGAGCCTAAAGACAAGTCAATGATGGCTTGTCCAGACTGGCTGGCTTTGGCTTTAGCCCGATCCATATCGGCAAAGACGTTGGTTTGCAGAGGGGCGAGGCGCTCAGCAAATTGCATCGGTCAAACCCTATGAAAGCAGCAGCTTCCACCTTATCGCAGGTTGCAAAATGTTGACCTAATTCTGATGGAGATAGCTTGGTTACGGTTGGACAGCCAGTGATCGCCGGTTTACTTCGCTGCAGTTAGTAAGGAAGAATATTGATAGAGATTGCTCTAAAAGAGCTCACCTAAACCATCCTGATCCTGGTGCCGCCGCAGGCGTTATTCTTCTGCAGGCCTACTAACTCCTTCCCGGTTCTGGACGAGAATCGTTGGCAGACCCTCAACCGGATTTACCAAAGCTAGTCGGTCAAAGTTCCGGGAACCGTCATCATCTAGCTGCCAAATCTCCTCTGCTCAAGAGAAACAGCGCCTAGCTGATTTTGCCGGGCGGGCGCGATAATGCTGGTTCTTCAAGGTTTCTACAGCTAATTGATGACGCCCCCTTAGAGATTGTCGAGCTGAGTTTTAAGTTCTTCTAGCTCCGCATCAATCGCTGCATCTTTGGGCGCTGCAACGGGCTCGTCGGCGGCAGGCAATTGCCCTTGATCGGTAGAACCACCAGCCAATTGAGCCTTCATCGCGGCGAGTTCAGCATCGACATCACCGCCAGCCTCCAGGGCTGCAAACTGGCTTTCTAGATCGGCCCCCGCCAGCTCTTGAGCCGCCTGCGACCGGGCTTCCATCATCAGCACTTTTTCTTCCATGCGCTCGAAAGCTCCCATCGCACTGCTAGTGTTCATGGAAGTCATGGTGCTTTGCAATTGCTCATTGGCCTTAGCGGCGCTAACCCGAGCCTTGAGCATGTCTTTCTTGGTCTTGGCTTCAGCAATCTTACTTTCCAAGCCAATTAAGTTTTTCTTGAGCTGATCAATCTGAGCCACTTGGGTATCGAGCTGCGTCTTCAGGGCGTTAGCAGTTTCCGATTGTGACTTTTTACGGGTCAGGGCTTCGCGGGCTAGATTTTCGTCCCCTTTCTGTAAAGCCAGTTGGGCTCGCTGCTGCCAGGTGTTAGCTTCTGACTGGGCTCGTTCATGCTGCTGCTGTACTCGCTTTTGGGAGGCGATCGCTTTAGCAACAGCCTGACGCATTTGCACCAAGTCCTCCTGCATATCAATGATCGCCTGATCCAGAATCTTCTCTGGATCTTCCGCATTACTGACAGCGGCATTCAGGTTAGAGCGGATAACCCGGCTGACTCGATCAAACAACCCCATAGTTCTGTCATTCCTTTCAATCTTGTTCCGAATCTAAGCAGATGGGTTCCAGGAGAATGGGATCGCTCACGCAACCCAACAAAGCACTCAGGTTGAAGCCCACAAGGCAGCATTTCAACCCCTTATGCAAAGAGAACCCGCGATGCATCTGTACGCCATCATTCTAGTGTTAACACACAGATTTCGAGTTGTAGATAGGGAGATGCATTGCGGACAGTAACCTTCTGCCTCCATCGTGATATCCCTCCACTTGAGATTGCGGCATTTACCCTTCACAGGACAAATCATTCAAATAAGTGTGTCTAGACAATCTTTAGAAAACCAAGAATAGTGACTGGAAAAGCATGTTGCCTATTCTCAGATGGTTTACAAAAATCAATCATCCCTAGCGATGCGAAATTGCGTATTGAGCCGGTCTCTGCTGCATTAGAAACCATCCGGCAACGCTTTGAATAGATTGGCCATGAGGTTACTGATGAGACTGGCAGCGACAGAGTTTCTGACTGATTCCTCAATTAATTCTGCGATTCGATTCACTATGTTTGCAAAGCCACACAATCCTACTTTTTGGATTGTGTTTGCAAATTTACTCTTCAGACAGGGTTCCTAAATCTGGTGAGTCCCACTTGAGAATGGAGGCGTTGACGCCTTGTTCTTGCTTGCGTTTGGAGTCGGCTTCGAACCACTGAATAATCTGTTGGGGGGTGAGGTCTTCGATGGCGGTGTCGAGGTCTTTAGCGATCGCCCTCAGCAATTTGCTCGTCGAGATGGTTAGGCGAGTGAGAAATTTTTCAGGCGACGTGAGTAGGGCTTTGTCAACGTCAGCAGATTCTTCTGGGGTAAGAAATTGAACAGATTGGTCAAGCATGACGACAGAGTGAGTATGGGAGAACGTGAGCTAGGCAGAGTGAATAAAGTTGGTTAGGGGGAGCAGAGTGGCAGGGTGGATAAGTGAGTGAGATGGGTGGAGTTAGGTAGGTAAATGACAAGATTCTCGATTACCTGTTGTGGGTTACCCACGACCCATGCCACCTTCCGAACTCTGCACTCTGTACTTTACAGGCGCGACATGTCGCGCCTGCCATATTTAGCATACTCAGGAACGAGGCAAGGTTTTAGCCGACTTTTGGTGGCGGCTGCCCCACCAAGCGCCCAGCAGATAGCCTCCCGTACACAGCAGCAGTCCATAGACGTTGACGCCCAGATCGATAGCATATCTGCCGCTGCCCAAACTCATCCACGTGGGAAAAATATTGGTGCTAAGGGCGCTCTCAAATACCCGCAGTACGCCAAACGTGAGGCCAGGCCAAAAGGCGAGATGAAAGCTTAGGGCACCGGCACCGGGCAAAAACGCTAGTAGGAAAATGGGAGCCAAGCCCATGACCATGGTGCCACTGATGGTGGTGGCCATGATAATAGCAGGCCCCAGGCGATCGCCCATATAGATGCTGAGTAGAGGCACATTGCCGAGCAGGGCAATGGCTACAATCCACCAGCGACCGATAAAGGCTTGGCTTTCGGTGGGTAGACCTTTACGGTTGTCCCAGTCACGGGCGCCTAGCTTGGCTACACTCGAAAAAGTGGAATCCAGCGTGGAGCCGGCACTGGTGAGCATAATGGCGTTGAAGACCAGCAGCATTGGCAGCCCGAACTCGGCAGGCACGCTGTAGCTGGGAGCGCCTTCGACCCCAAACGCGCGGGCATAGAGTCCGACCGAGCTGAACAGCAGAATAAAGCCACCGCTAATCACGCCTGCCCAAATGAACGCTTTCACCATTGTTTTGGGGCCAGTGATAAAGGCCCGGTCAGTCATCACGGGATCATGGAAGGGATAGCTGAAAATTTGCACAAACGCCAAACCACAAAAGGTCAAGCCCGCTAGCTGGGTCTCGCCGTCAACGGCAGGAAGACCCTGATTGGCCAGCCCGGGGCCCAGGGTCACCAAGATGACGACCAGCAAGACAGCGGCTAGCAACATTTGCGCGCCGTCGGTCAACAAGCTGCTGCGCAGGCCGCCGAGCAGACTGTAAAACACCGTAAATGCCGTGACAACCAACGCAGCTAGCCAGTAGCCCCCACTGCCCTCAGCGCCAAAGTAAAGGGAAAACACCTTGGTGTTAGACCAAACCTCGTTAAGCAAACGAATGGCGATCGCGATCAGAAATAGCCGTGAACACACCAGGCCGTACTTGCTAGCCAGGAATTCTGGGATGGAACGATAACCGCCTCGTGTGCGAATGAAATAGAGGGCGATGGCGGCGGTGACAAAGCTGAGGTAATAGATGGCGTAGCCGATGCCTCCAAGAAGGCCAAAGGCATTGCCCAAAGTCGCCGCATTGTCAATTGACTTCGCAAAAATCCAGGAGATCGCGGCGCTCGCCACGAGCAACCACAGTCCAGGAGCCTGTCCCGTTTTCGATTGACCTTCAAAAAATTCGGGGGCGGTGACCCGCTGCGGCGTCGTTTGGCGCACTAGGTAGAAAATTAGGCAGCCGTAGCCGGCAAGCAAAACCCAAGTCAGGGTGGTGATAAACATAGTCGAATGATAAGTAAATGAGCGAACAACAAAGCGGGAACTCCGTAGCCGACCACCGAGTTTTTGGTACGCAGCCTCAGAATCGGTGCTGCGGTTTGCTTAGGAGAGTTGCAGCAGAGGCAATCGCGATCGCACTTGACTTTCGGCGGCAGGCAAGATTTCAGCACAGGTCGTCCAGATGCCGGTCAACAACGACTGCTGAAATTCGACGGGCAGCCCCTCAGCGGCCATCGCGGCGACCACCGGCTGGGGATCATAGGGCAGCGGCACAATTTGGGGCGCTGGCGCTGGTGCCCAAGCGGGAAAATCCAGCTGGGCGAAATAGACATGGCGGCGACCTTCATGGGCCGGACGGCCCAACACGCCGACATTGCACCAAAAGCCATTGGTGACTATTCGCCGCCAGGGAATGCCCGTGTGGGTGGCAAAAATACCGTCAACAGCGGCGCTTTCAAGACAATTAACAATCCATTGGTCGGCGGTGTTAGATTCCCACACAAACTCATTGACCACGTCAGGACTACCGTGACAGAGCAAAAACCGGCGATCGCGCCAGCGCAGCCAAATCATCTCAGGTAAAGTCTGTAGCCACTGTCGATGGTGGGGCGCAGTTTGAGCATAGGTGTAGTCATAGCTGATTTGGGCAAATTCTTGATCGCGGGGATCAGTGTAGCCGCAGCCACAGTCACGCTCGCCGTTCCCAATCGCCTGGTCATAGTTGCCCTGCAGGCAGATGATCTGAGCCTGACGCAGCTGTTCGAGGGTGCGGTTGGGGAAGGGGCCAAAGCCACCAATATCGCCGAGGCAAAAGCGATACTCAATCATGGCGGTGGTTTCTAAAAACGCGGCGACGGCCCCAAAGTTGCTGTAAGGGCCGCCACAGAGCGCAATGCGATCGCACGCTGCCGGAATTTCAATCTCAATAGATTTCGGATGCTTCACGGGGAAAGTATCTAGACTCCTAACAAAGGCTGGACTGGACGGTGACGCTTAAGTCCGGTTTGCGCATACCTTGACAGAAGACGCTGAATATTCTCTGAGAATATCAATAGAGGATTTTGAAAACTTTAGACGAGCGTCATCGGAATCCTGCAAATTGGCGGCAAATCGTAGCATTTCGCAGCGTCTAGCCAATTCAGATGCAGCCAAAACTAAATTACCTGCGGTTATGTCTGAAAGGTTATCTGGTCATGACAGCTGAAACGCTGGTGGAGCTGACTCAATGGAGCTGGCAGCAGCATGATTATGCCTTGGAGCCACGAGAGGCACTCGTTACGTCTCCTAATCTGAATTGTTGAATTTCTGGGCGTACCGGCGGAAAGGCACGACGGGGAGAATCGCCGCTCGATTTCTAAGAGGAGCTACACAGAGGAACTGCTGGAAGCGGCGATCGCAAGACTGTTAACCGCTGATGGCAAGCAGCCGTCAGCCCCAGGGAGTCAGTGGCGCTTAAGGAATGCATTCTTCGTAAGAACGTCTTTTGTCTTCTTAAGCAGCACTAGGCGATCGCCTTAAGAAGCACTTATAGAAGAAACCTTAAAGAGCCTTCAGGCTCAGGGCTGGACAGTTATTTGAGCGATTCTCAGCGAGATTTACTAAAAGTGTGTACGCTTTGACATCAGTGGCGTTCCCAGAGTTTGTAAATCACCTAATCTTCGAGGTAGCCTAAGTCCTGTAGCCGCCGCTGCACTTCGGGGTCATCATAGCCGGGAGCCCGCCGCGCCATCGCCAAAGTGCCATAGCCATCCAGTTCACCCGCAAAAGACTGGAGGCACTCCTGCAAAGCCTCAACATTTTCCGGCAGAATAGCGCTGATATTGAGGGTTTCTTGCGGATCTTCACAAACGTCGTAAAGTTCGATTGAACTATCGCCAATTTCAATTAGCTTATGGGGCCCCATCCATACGGCCCGGCGAGGTTGGTCGCAGGCGCGATCGCGCACCAAGTCAGGCTGCCGTTTCTGCATCAGGTTGAGCACGTTCTGTGGCGGAATCGCCTCAGCGAAAACATAGTCGGTCTCAGCAGCGGTTTGGGGATGAGGTAAAAGGGTAAGCAGCTGTTCTTTTTGGTTGGCCAACTCTGCCGCATCAAGTACCGTTTGGAATAGGCGGCGAGTGGAAACAACATCGCGGACGACGGCAGCTTGAGTCTGATCTTGTCCAGGTTGACGAATAATCAAGGGCACCCGCACCAGCTCGTTATAGATTGATAGGCTATGCCCCATAAGCTGCTTTTCGCCCAGGTGTTCGCCATGATCAGCACAAATAATCACCAAGGTATTGTCGAAGCGGCCAGCGGCTTCTAGCTTTTCAAAAAACTTGCCTAGCAGGGCATCTTGATAGGCAACTTCAGCATCGTACATGCCGTCAAGAGTCTTCTTCTGGTCATTGTCGAGGGCTCCCGTCAGAGGCGCTAACCAGCCGTACACGTCGTTGTTGAAGCGCTGCAGAAAACTGCGGGCGTCGCGGTCGCGCAGCACATGGGGAGCAAACTTTTCAATATACTGCCGGGGCGGATGGTAAGGCATATGGGTGCCCATCAGGTTTACAAAGGCAAACACCGGCTGATCGGGAGCCACGCCAGGGCGATCGCTCAGCAGCCGAACCGTATCTTCCAGCGACTTGGCAGTATTGCCTTTGAAGCTCAGGGCCGTTTGCCACAATGGCACCATCAGCGGTGTAAATGAGAGGGCTAGCAGCCAGTCAGAGCGCGCGAAGGCATCCTGCAGTTTAGTCATCACGCCTGAAACTTGACGTTTGAACCATTGGCGATAGCGACCAACTAGTCCAGGAGAGTTACCCGCTTGATTAGGCCGCGAGGTTAACAGACCGCTGTAGTTCAGAAAGCTTTGAAAACCGCGTCGTAGGCCGTTATTAATGACGCCGACCAGGGGATTGTTGCAAAAGCCAGCGGTAAAGTAGCCTCCTGCCTGCAGTCGCTCAGCTAGCGTTTGCAAGTTGTCGGGCATCGTCGAATAAGACTGGGTCATGCCGTGTTCAGAAGGATACACTCCTGTGAACATCGATGCATGGGACGGAATTGTCCATTGGGCTGAGGCGATCGCAGCTTCGAAGCGAGTTGACCGGGCGGCAAAGGTATCAAGGTGGGGCGTTGTATCAAGAGGATAGCCGTAGCAGGAGAGGCGATCGGCTCGCTGCGTGTCCAAGACGATGAAGAGAATATCGGGACGCTGGCTAGACATGACACTGATTCGCAATAGGGACTTATCTGAAACTGCCGCTCGACTACTCACAACTGGTTAATTAGCGACATTATTCCAGAATAGCGGCCAGCGTCAAAATCGTTGTAGACACTAACTGTCTTTCCGTTAAAGCCTTTGTCTTCTGAAGAGCGATTTACCTCAACAGAATTAACCCAGACCCAAGTAAAGAGAAAGGGTATAGAGTAGCTATCAGCCTGCTTTGGCAAAACAGACGCCTCTTAGCATTGGCAGACCGATATTGTTAATACCTTTAATGTGAGCGCCTTACTTGAGTGAAAGCGCTCACATTAAACAGGCAAAACTAAAATACACTCAGACTAAATCGTAAATCGATTCGCCTTTACGGATGCATAAGCAGATCCGGGAAGAAACGATTCACCTCAATTAAGAAGCCTGCTATGACAAATAGAGAAACTGCGGCCAGAACAGGAGCCGTCGATAAGTAAGTCAGAAAGTCTTTATCCATGGGTGCCTTCTAGCTGAGAGCAAACAACCTAAATTTAACGAGGAGAGACGGTAATTTCATCGTCTTTAGCAAACATTTCGCCGCTAATCATGTCGCGAACTGCAAATACAGGCCAAGCTGTACCTGAAAGGGCACAATCTACAGCTAGAGAAACATCAATGATGATTTCTTTCTCTTCAGGACTCTTCTCATCACGCACTTTAATCAAATAAGAGCGGCCAACCCAACCAATCCATCCGGCAATGTAAAGAAAGAGCAGAGCTGGAATAACGAACTCACCCAGGTGAGCCAAGTCACCATCCACAATCAGGTGAGGTAAACCATCCTCGCCACAGAGCAAACTTGAATTGCCGTAAAGTTCAAAGCGAGCTTTGGCCTTTTCAGTAGTGGCACTGGCAGCCCGCTGCTGAAAAGCTGGATTTTCGCCGCAAGGTGTAAGGCCAGAAACGTTATCCCCTGAAATGCTCGCAGATGCCGGTAAGGCAAAGCCGAACCAAAGTGAAATTACTAAAGCCAGTGCAAACAGCCGCCGCATACAGTGATTCCCCTCTATTGCGCAAAGATCAAAATCGTCAATCAAACGTTAAGGTATTTGTGAGAATATTGCTCAACATTACCGTTATATTAGCTTGCTGGTGATTCTCGGTAAAGCACTGTCGGTAAAGGATGGCGCAAACTTTTCACCAGCAAGCTGCCGCGATCGCTGTGAACTATGGCGCAATAAGTACCTCTGCTTGCCAGAGAGGCCCGCACGAGGTCTGCTCCCATGAGCCAAGCTGTTCTGTAGTTAACTCAATGGAAAAGATACATTTCTTAAAGATCTTTGGTGCAGTCTGTAATGACAACTGTGTTAGCCCTGGAAACTAGCTGTGACGAGACGGCGGCGGCGGTGGTGCGCGATCGCACCGTGCTTAGCAACGTGGTCGCTTCTCAAATTGATATTCACCGCCAGTATGGAGGCGTGGTGCCCGAAGTCGCCTCTCGAGCTCATGTCGAGAATTTAGGCGTGGTTACTGAGGCGGCTTTCCAGGAAGCTGGCGTCGACTGGTCGGCCATTGATGGCGTGGCCTCGACCTGTGCGCCGGGGTTGGTTGGCGCACTCATGGTCGGCATGACGGCGGGTAAAACGTTGGCGCTGTTACACCAAAAACCATTTCTCGGCATCCATCATTTAGAGGGACATATTTACGCGTCGTATCTGAGCCAGCCTGATTTGCAGCCGCCTTATCTGTGCTTGGTGGTTTCTGGCGGACACACATTGCTGATTTATGTGAAAGACTGCGGCAGTTATGAAATCGTGGGCAAAACTCGCGATGATGCTGCCGGGGAAGCTTTCGACAAAGTCGCGCGACTGCTAGAACTCGGCTATCCCGGTGGCCCAGTTATCGATAAGCTGGCGGCTCAGGGCGATGTGACGGCTTTCAGATTGCCTGAGGGCAATATTTCTCTCCCCGGTGGCGGCGTTCATCCCTACGATGCCAGCTTCAGCGGTTTAAAGACGGCCGTACTGCGGCTAGTGCAGTCGCTCAAAGCCGACGGCGTGGAGCCGCTGCCAATCAATGACTTATGTGCCAGCTTTCAGGAGACGGTGGCACGAGGCCTTACAAAGCGAGCGGTACGATGCGCGTTGGACTATGGCTTAAAGACCATCGCCCTTGGCGGCGGCGTGGCAGCCAATAGTGGTTTGCGCCAACACCTTGCTGCTGCCGCTGAGGAATACGGCCTGACCGTGATGTTTCCGCCCCTTAAGTACTGCACTGACAATGCTGCCATGATTGGCTGTGCGGCCGCTGATCATCTGGCCAGAGGTCATCAGTCTACGTTCGCCTTGGGCACGCGATCGCGGATGGATCTTGCTGATGTCATGACCCTGTATGAGCCATAAAAAGCCCTGCTGTATTAGCAGCTCGGTTTCAGGCTTTTTTGACGACGAAATAACGTTTCGTTTCTGCAACGTGGTGACTGGTCTCGACGTAATTTTGCGTAAGCGTTCCATTTCTGGCCGAGCTGAGTAGGATTAAGCCACTGAACCCCCTTTGTTGAGGTTTGGGGATTTAAGTGAGCGATCGTGATGAAACCTGGCAGCAAGTATTATCCCCTTTATCAGCGTCTCTCCCAAATTGGCGATTCCACAGTAACCCTCACCCTTGATGAGATGGAGACCTGTCTGGCCGGAAAATTGCCAAATACCGCTCGTCAAAATTCCACCTGGTGGGCTAATCGCAGCAAAGGCGGCCATCAGGCTAAGGCGTGGATCAATGCCGGTTACCATACAGACAAGGTTGATCTTGAACAGCAGCAAATCACCTTCAAAAAATTTCAGGCCGAATACAAAATTCAGCGCGTTGATGGTGAAATCAAGTGGGACCAAGCCGCGATTCGAGCGCTGCGGCTATACATGAAGCTGAGCCAAGCTCAGTTTGCAGAGGCCATTGGGGTGCGTCGGCAAACCATTAGCGAATGGGAAAATGGCGTGTATTCTCCTGATCGCTCCACGATGAAACA
>JBCCNE010000119.1:0-10499 GCA_039026015.1 Cyanobacteria bacterium P01_C01_bin.70
ATCACTTAATGGGGAATGGTCATATTGTCGCCACCTATGCCGGGGCAGCGGCCCAGCCGTTTACCCATAAAGACTTGCTTTAGAGGTGCTTTACAAACTCCGTGGACGCTAATTGCACCAAAACCTTCAACTTTTGGTGCAGCTCGCAGTGAACCCTCAAGTGCCTGTCCCGCTAAAATTTGCAGCCTCCTCAAGTTTTCCTTTGTCATTAGCGCTTAGATGCCCATTAGCGCTTAGAGTTTTCTAGCTAGGGACTGTCATTAATTTAGATTGCCAATGCTTTGATTGCCAGGGTTGCAGCCCCTTGGCAAGGAAATTGGGGCGGGCGTGATAATGCTTATCCCACAAAGTTTCTGGCATCATCTTGATGACACGCCTTAATGACCTGCTCCAAATTCTGGCATATTGGCTTTGTTTTTGGGCTTCAGACCGTTATCAGGGCAAATGGTTCAGAATGATTTTTAAGATGGCGTACGCTTAGCCAAAACTGCCAATCATGGCCTGCTGGGCAGTAGGCTAGTCGGAGCAAAATCTTACCCAGGCAGTTCACTTGCGGCCATAAAACGAGAAATTCTGGCCAGCGTAATTGTCATCTTTTGAATGAGCAGGCTGCCGATGAACTGTCCTGACTGCTTCTGTGTCGGATGGAGAAGTAATGACCAACCTCAGGTTTTCTAAACCGATACTTGTAGCGCCCATCTTTAGGCACATTGCAAGAGGCTGGTAAAAAGCCCTCTGCAGCCCAGCTTTGTGAACTTGAGCTGGCCGTCAGCTGAAGCTTTTTGTTTTGACGAGAGTCAAGGAATCAGGATCGCAATTACACAAATGATGGATAAAATCTACGTCAATGACATTCGAGCGTTCGGATATACGGGCGCATTTCCCGAGGAAAACGTATTAGGTCAGTGGTTTCAGGTTGACTTGGTGTTGACTGTCGATTTGGCTCTGGCAGGGGCAACTGACTCCCTGCCCGACACCTACAACTACAGTGACGCAGTGCAGGCAGTACAGCGGCTTATTCAAAGGCAGCCTTTCAAGCTGATTGAAGCTGTCGCCAGCGAAACTGCCAAAATTGTTTTACAAACCGACGATCGCTTAACCCACGTCACCGTCAAGCTGACTAAGTTAGCCCCCCCGGTGCCCAACTTTATCGGCAACGTTTCGGTGGAAATCACCCGCGATCGCACCCACCTAATGTCGGCGTCTCCCGCCCCGATGGCTTTAACTAGCATCAAGCCGCTATCGTAACGGCCGTTAACAACCCGCAGTTATGTTCAGAATGCTTCGGGTACAGGTATTGCTGCACCTCGCTGCCAGGTGAGCTAGGGGCTGGAATCGCTGTGCTACTGCCGTTTGGCTAATAAATGATGACAGCCCCTAAACAAATCCAATCGCCGGGCGATCGCGAAGGCGGTAGAGTTAACAAGTGACTTTTGGGTTGCTAGAGTCTGGAGTAGCTGTGATCGGCTGCCTGGAAGCAACTTTGGCAACCTGACAATACCTAAGGAGATGGTATGACCCGCGCAATTATGGAAACCGACAAGGGCACAATTCACCTCGACCTCTTTGACGCTGATGCCCCTGGTACGGTGAAAAACTTTGTCGATTTATCTCAGGCAGGCTTCTATGACGGCCTCAACTTTCATCGTGTCATTCCCAACTTCATGATTCAAGGGGGATGTCCTAAAGGCAATGGGACCGGCGGCCCTGGCTACACTATCAAATGTGAAATCAACGAAAACAAGCATGAAGCGGGGAGCCTCTCGATGGCCCATCGTGGTACTGATACCGGCGGCAGCCAGTTCTTTATCTGCCATGGCCCCCAGCCCCACTTAGATGGCGTACACACTGTCTTTGGCAAGACTGAAGACATGAATGTGGTCAATGCCATTGGTCAAGGCGACAAGATCCTTTCCGTCAAGATTGAGGCTTAGTCCGGTAGCGTCAACTGCCCAATACACGATTTGAGGGCAATTCGATTTTGCCTTAAGGCGATCGCGATTAACCGCGATCGCTCCGTTCCATTGCTTCATCAGACAGCGCGCTCAAGACAGCTACTTTTGCTCAGGCTGGATAAATGCTTGGTATTGAGCCGCCATATTGGCATAGGCTGACTGCGCCTGATGGAAGCGGGCATTCAAAAGTGCCTCAACTGGTTTACCTCCAGCGGTCAAGTGCTGCTCGACGATGGTTGTTACGTCCTGGGGCTGCACGCGAGAGTACCAGACGTTGTCCGGCATGACTTGCACCGAGGGGCCAGCTCCGCATTGCCCCTGGCACCCGCAACCGCCCACAATCAGGCTGTCTGACTGATGTTGCTGAAATGCCGCCAATACCTGCTCTGAACCACTGCGGGCACAGGAGCGATGTTGGCACACCGTAACGAGATAGCGTCGAGAAGAATCAGACATTGGTGGTCGGTAATCCTCAGGCGTGCAGGCTTATCTACAGAGTTTCTTTAACGTAACAACTTTCGGGCGCACCCATGGTTCAGTGGCGATAGAACCTTTAGCAACGAGTATTTAGATTCCTAGAGTCAAGCGATGGCTGGTTCCCCGCTGCCGTAGCTTTTGATCGCAGGTAGGACAGCCCATAAGGCCATAACCTAAACTTCGACTCATAACCTTAAGGTACCCAAGGCAGTAAGACTTTACAGCATTTTCCTGTCTGGTAAGGTCGGCCACTCTATCTGAGCAGAATGGCTCCAGACCATTTTCCTTATCTCATTAGCGCTAGAAACCCCATATCAGGACTTTGCCAAATTCAGAGGGCGGTTCCAAAATTAGTGAGGACACAAGAGGGCTGGTTTTATAGCTTTAGCCATCTAGGCTTATGCAACTAGTAATATGCCGATACCTAGCCCACAGCCAGATAGCTCGCCGTCTTGTTCTAACGGAACTGGCGACGGCCATATCAGTTAGGAAAGTCTCAAGGCTGGTCTTGGGTGCAAAAGACTATTTTGTAAAGTTGCGGCAAAGATTGCCGAAATATTGCTGGGGCCTCTTGACGAAATGTAGATCTGTTACTAACCTGACAAAGGTTAAGAAAATATTCACCAGCTTAATGCGCGACTTTTGCTATTTTGCTGGGGTTTAAACTAGTAAAAGCGCAACCTTTCAGTTGTGTTCTCTACAAGAACTGAAGTGGTTACAGCCTAATTGGCTGAATTTTTACTGAATTTCGGCAGAGTTTTTCTGAACTTTTCCCTATAGACCCATCAAAAAAAATCAGACATCATAACAGTGTGATTAGCAATCCTAATCCACAGTTGTTATCCACTGTCAGCGATGTCATCACCTTTAGTTAACCTGTCATCTTCTTTGGAATGTCCCAAGTGTGGCAAGCATGCGATTGTGAGCCACCAGAGTGGAGTCTATCAATGTCTGAACTGCAATTTTGAGCGAGATCTCGGTACGGAGGGAGAATCTAATCCCCAAGAATCGGGATTGGGCGAGCTAGTGTTTGCAATCGCCGGATTTCTAGTGACGGCAGTGGCGTTCTTGTAGCCACTTGACCGTGTGAGGGGGCGACGGCGAGGTTGCCTTTAGCCTAATCAAATAAGGGTTTATAGCAATTTACTGACCGGCAGGGAGGGGGTTTTGGACGGCATTTTGTTGCCATAGTCTGGTCTCCCGGCTGATGCAGCTGATTCATCGGGGCTGAATAAGTCATTGTTGCAAGTGACTTAGGTCGCGTCATCAATCAAAGGCAGAATGCCTGCGGTATGAGCATTGCCGCGCCCGGCTTCTTAAATTTAGCGAGGGGCTGAACCGCTTGCAGCATTAGGGCTTGACCGTTAAATGATGACAGCCCCCTAGCTCCCTGAACTCTTTCTGTTCTCAAGGGCTTGGAATTCTAGTTTCCTCGACTGACAGCGGGAGATCGCGCGTTTAGCCTCGGGCTCGCGTTGTCGCAGTTTCCACCACCACGCAAAGCTATGAGACGATCTCACCGTCATAACTTTTTGTTCCGAGCGGCCTGCGAAGGGCTCAAACTCGTTGCTTTAATGCTGGCAGGGTTTATCAGTGCCTGCTTGTTCCTGGCTCCGTTTGGGGCATTTGACCAAGCGGAAGTGTTGATTCAAGTTGCGATGCCGTTTTTCTTTCGACTGATTGTGTCCCTGTTTAGCCTGATCGCGATCGCCGGCCTGTTTGAAGCATTGGAATAGCTGCTTTGCCACCTTAGGCATGGCTGGGGGCTAGCCTTGGTCTGCTTCTGAGACGGGGCTGGCGGTCGCTTGCAGTTGGTAAAGCGCGCGCTGAATCAGGGCGATTGTTGGGCCAGGCTGCTCTAGCTGTGGCGTGAGTCCCACGTCATCAATGATTTCTAGGTGCTGGATGACTTGGGGATTCAGCGCGACTAGCTGTTGCCCGAGTTCAACTTCGGTGAATTGGGCCGCTCGCCCCCAAAATACTACGGTCGAAATCGTCAGTTGGGGCAACCATTCCGCCAAGTCGAAGCAGAGGTCGCCGCGAACAAACGAGAGAGCGGCATAGTCAGCGTTAGGCTGAGTAGCTGATGCCAAGTAGGCGGCCACCATTTCGTCAGTAATCAGCTCGGGATTGGCAAACTGTCGATCAGTCAGAAAGCGTTGAATCCCAGCGGCGGTGGCGATCGCCGTTTGATACAGGGCTTTGTCCAGCAAGGGGACGCGCAAGATTTGCGGCAAAAATCCTTGCTGAAAGTCCTTGCCAAAATCGGACAGGCCAGCAGGAGTTACCAAGATAAGCCCCCGCACAAGGTACGGCTGCTTCACCGCTATTCGTACCATGATGGCTGCCGTGAGGGCTGAGGCCAAAACGACTGCCCCTTGAGGAGCGAGGGTTTCGAGCAGTTGAGCGATCGCCGTTTCGTAATCTTCAATCTGGTAGTTGCGCTCGGGGTGGTCAGAGTTGCCCCAACCCGGCAGGTCTGGGGCCATAACGCGATAGTCGGCGGCAAAGGCAGGATATACCTTAGACCATTCATAGGAAGAGGAGCCGCCACCAAACCCATGAATAAAGATCAGCGTTTGATCGGGCTGCGCGGTGGCGGGCCAAAATTCTGGTTGAGGAGCAGCGTAGGCCACTGTTCCCAAATCGGTGACGATTGAGCGCTGCTCAAACCCTGGCGCAATAAACATCGCAAAATTCCTGCAAGTGATTAATCTTAAAGACGCTTGATGCTGGCAGCACACGCGTCGCGTTACCTATGGGATATCGAGTTTCACGTCATCTGACACCTTTCCAGCGAGTGAATTTTCGGACGACTGAGCTGTGACTTTCAAGCATCGCTGGCGAGCGCTAAAAACCGAAATTGATTGTAGATTAGGCGATCGCACCGAAGGCCGGAGGTGCGGCATCTGGAGTTGTCAACTTGGCGTACAGGGTTTCAATTGCCTGGAGGAGTTCGGGCTGTCGCCATTGCTGATAGAGGTGAGCCGCGATCGCACAGCCCCCGGCGGCAACTCCTTCTTTTACGAAACCCGCTTCGTAGCGCCGCAGAGCTTCATAGCGAGACTCGGCAAACGAGAGCTGCGTTGCGATCAGCGGCACGTCGCCCACGAGTTTAGCAATGCCGATGGCGTCGCAGGTTGGATCGGTTGCCACCCAGCGGGTAGTGCCAACGACGATCTTTTCGGGCTGCCATGATAGGCGACGCGCCTGCACCAGCGATCGCGCGAGGGCATAGATCGCCAACATTTGCGTGCCCCCCGCCAGCATGACGCCGCCGTGGCAGCTGGCCCCAATCGCCATGGCCGCCACGACAACCTGCATGGGGTCGCCAATAGCCGCCACCAGCGCTAGCGGCGACCTTAGGAGGTCCGCAGCAGTAGTGGCCCGCCATTGCTCAAGCCCCTGAGTGGCGATCGCCTGTTTTTGAGCGTGGTTGCAGGTGGGATGGCTACTGCCGACTTTGTCAATCACGGGAAAGCCTAGCCCCAGCAGCAGCGCCAGTGCCGTGGTGGTGCCACCGACCACGCACTCGCCCAAAATCACGTACTCAGAATCGGCCTGTGAGCCAAGGCGATGCCCCCAGGTGAGCCCCTGGTGAAACAGTCGTTCCACCGTTGCTGCCGTCATGGCTTGTCCGGTGCTAACGCAGGCGGCTGGCGTACCGTGCAAATCAATATGCAGCACTGAGGGCGCTATCGGTAAGCCCGCATTAAATAGCATGACCGGAATTTTTTGCGCTGCCACAATTGCCCGCGCAATCAGCACTGGGGAAACGCCGGCCGTCAGAGGCGGTAGGGGATGCTGGGGCGGCGCCGCAGTGAGGCCGTGCAGCAGGAACTCGGCGTCGGCGATCGCGGTAGTGCGGCGATGCTCTGAGGTCGCGCCAGCGGCTGAGATTCCCGGAATCAGGGCGGTCTCAGTAAACCCGAGAACACAGGCGAGGCGAGGGCGGTGGCCCCAATAGCGTCGCAGCCAGAGTTGCCCTTGAGCGGTCTGAGTGTAGACGTGGTTCATACCCCCCCATAAAAGTTGGTCGTGGGCGATTGCTAGGTTTCCAGAAGCTGCTGTACCCAACTCGGCGGCGACGGCATCTTTTCCCCCAGACGTTCGAGCAGGAGCCACGATGCCAGGTGGACTGTGAACAAATACACCAGAGAACTCACAACCACAATAATCAACGCGACTACCTGCACTAGCGTCGCATTCGACTGACCCAGGCTGCCCAGCTCCAGCAGCCCCAAACTGAGAAGGCGCGACAGCACCCAATTAATGATCTGAGTCGCTTGGTTAATCAGGTAGACCCAGAGGTCTTCGCCCAGCATCAGCGATAGTAACCAGATCCGCACAAAAAAGCCCAGCGAATTAAGCAGCGTGCCGATCCCAATCGAGATATACCAAGATGCCCCACGATACCATAGCCACCCTAGCTGCACCCCCAATAAACCATAGGGCATCAAATAGAGCAGGCTGCGCGGTGGCCCCATCAGCACCGCTAACAGCAGGGTCGAGACGAGAGCTGCCATCCAAGCGGCACGATTGCCCCAGCGCAGGTAAACGAGAGCGATCGGCAGAGGAAACACGATGCGCAATAGGGGACCAGGGGGAAAATAGGCATTGACCAGCCAGATCAGGCTGGCGGCACTGGCTAAAAAAGCCGTTTCCACCATCGCCGCTGGCCCCACCGTGGGCCGCCGCAATCGTCGCCAGTCCAAGTCATCAAGCTGGCTGGGACGATAATCCAGGTAAGATTCGACCGCCGCCAACTCATCGGGGTCAGGCGGCGGGGCATCGTTGCCCCATTGGGACTGATTAGGCTCAGGATTCGGGCCGGCAACAGACTCAGGCATCGTCGGCGTTATACCAGCAGTTTTTCTAAGGCAGTGATATCGGGAATTCGCATGATATCGCGATCGCGCTTGACTAGGGCTTTCTTCTCTAACTTATTGAGTACGCGGGTCACGGTCTCTCGGGCTAGCCCACTGAGGCTGCTCAATTCCCGATGGGGCAGATTGGGAATTTCCCACCCTTCTGGCGATTCGATGCCCTGACCATCCGCCAAAAATAGCAGAATGTCAATTACCCGTGACGTACTGTCTGATTCGCGCAGCCGCAGGCGACGGTTCACTTGGCGCAGGCGGCGGGCCATCAGCTTTGATAAGCGGATACCGGCTAGCGGTTCGGTCTGAATTAAGTTCACGAAATCTTGCGCGGGCAGATTGCTGATGACCGTAGGTACCAGGGTAATGACATCGGTTGAGCGCGGCACCTCGTCTAAGGGAGCCATCTCGCCAAAAAGTTCTCCCTTACCCAGGATATTGAGCGTGATTTCCTTGCCGTCCAGGTTATAAGTGCGAATTTTGACCCAGCCATCCAAAATGAAATAGACCGAGCTACCCCAATCATTTTCAAGCAATAGCACCTGATTGGCAGGATGACGACGGGTGACTGCTTGCGCGGTAGCTTGCTCTACCGCAGCTTTAGGCAGCTCCTGAAAAAAGGGCGTTTCCGATAACGGGACTCCCCCTATGGAATTGTCACGAGATCCATAGCGACTATCCATGAAGTTTGTGATGATTACATAAAAACGAAAACAAGAACCTTATTAATGTAGATGCAATAGAGGAAATAAAGTCAGTCCCTGTGCCAGATCAACTTAAAGATAAGGCAATCATTGAGTTGCTTCCCCCCTCCATTCGCCTGCATCCTGTATCTTTCTGTGAGTACTGAGAAGGCCTTGCTCTGACTAACTATTACTTAAGCCCAAATTACATCATTTGAAGGAGGCAGAGCTGTGCAGGGCCATCGCCTCTTCAAAGTGCGGCCGGCGCCAACAGAGTTACTGAACGAGAGAATCATGCTGCCGTTATCTAAATGTGCTCAAAAGGCCCAAAACTCCTGGGGATTAGAGGCCTGAATAAGTGCCAGCAGCTTGCCTGCACTGAATTCATCCCTCAGCTCAATTCATCCCTCAGCTCAGCAGCGCCTATTTAGCAAAGCAATTGCATAACTTAAGGTGATCTCTAACCTCGTCTTCAATCTTGAATCAACAGCTGCGTAGAGCCACGAGAGTCGGCGCAAGCATAAAACCTGTGACTTTTACACAGTCTTCCTAGGGCGCGTCATCAATTAAAGCCAGAAGGCTGGCGGCATCAGCATAATCGCGCCCGCTCCGCAAAAACTGCTAGGGGCTGAATCGCTTTTCGCATAAGGACTTAATCGCTAAATGATGACAGCACTTAGCATACCATCCGTTTAATGAGCCTTTGCGGGAAAATCCTGCTCTTCCCGCTCTAAGGTGCCATATATTGACGCAGAGGCTACCATGCTCAGATAACTAGGCGGTAAAGGGTGCTAGCAGACACCTGCTTTTAGGCGAGCGGCAGCTAAGCCGGCGGGGCGTGCCCTCGAAGCACAAACTGCGACCAAAAATCATTGCTGAGCCATAACAATTGTTAACCGTTTTGAGTCGGCTGGCATACACTTTTGGCAAACTCAATCGAGTTCCCCCCGCCGGGACTCTGGTCACGAGAGGGTAGAAGAGATACCACAGGATTCACTGGCAGTACGGCCAGCGAGCAGCCAGCTCTAATCGGAAATGCGGGCAATTCCTGAATGGCAGCGGGATTACATTCGTTAGTCGGTTTTAAGGGGTTCATTGTGACTTTGCAACAAGGGCAACTGCAAGCACTTATCGCTGAGATTGAAGCACTGTTAGGGAAAGCGGCCCCCAAATTGCCGTGGGGAAAACCGACCGACCCCAGTGAGCAGCGCCGGGTGATGGAGCAGGCGCTAGCTTATCTCAAGGCGGTGCAGGAGACCGGTGAGCAGATGCCTGATTTAGGCTTAGCTGCGGCCGGTGAGACAATCGCCCCGACCGCCCCTGCTCCTGCTATTGACCCCACGACGCCCGTGACGGCGACCGACAGTCAACAGATCTTGCGAACTCTGCTGCAGGAAATGCAGTACCTGCGGGCGCAAATGGTGCAGCCGTTGACCAGTGAAGTGCTAGCGCTACAGCAGCAACGAGAAGCGCTGAAAAACGAGGTGCGAGAGCTGGAGGAAGCGCGCACACAGCCGGTGACTCCGGCTGATGCGAACCAGCCGCCGCCGGTCTGGCTTGATGACGCCGTGAGCCAGTTGCGCGCCTCATTGATGAGCGAGCTGACACCACAGTTACGGCGGCTACAAACCCAAATCACTGATGACCCAGCTTTCTACGATCCCGCTGCCAACCAACTTATTGAAGGTGACGATGACCTGCCGCGACTGACGCCGTCGCAGCGGCTGGAACAGCTACGGCAAATTCAATCGCAAACGGATTACATGCTGCTCAAGCTCGACGGCAACTTGCGCGCCGTGTTTGATTCCCTGGAGCAAAGCATCCAGAGCTACTGCGACACTCTGAGCCAAGGACTGGATGCCATGCATGGACTGGGCCAGCAAGGAGAATTTGTTTTTCGGGCCTTTATCAATCACCTGGCTGAGCAGCTGCAGGAGAAGTCGGTCAGTCTTTCTAGTCAGCTCTCCCGCCGCCAGGAAATGACGCAACTGCAAGGGCAGCTTGAGGCAGCGACTGGAGAATTGGATGCCAGCAGTGGGGAAGCGGATGATTTGCTGGAAGCGATCGCCGATTTTGAAGAGGTTGATCTAGATGATTTAGACGATCTTGAGGTTGATGCGGACGAAGAGGTAACGCTGTTTCAGCTAGACGAAGAATTTAATGAGTTAACGCTTGATTCCGAGGATGCCGCGATCGCGGCTGATGACAATTGGGCAGCGATTGATGACGAAGAGCCCACAATTGTGCAAACGGAGCCCTTGGACTGGGCTGTCGTTACTGGACAAGCTGATCCCTCGGCGGCTGAGGCCCAGCCGAGCGCTGACGACACGCCGCCGGTCGCCTACACCCAGGAAATTGATGCTCTTTACAACAGCTTGTTCGGCGCCGCTGGCGACTCGGCGGGCGCGGCAGCGGCCCCTACTGCTGCGGCAAGTGATGCTGACGTGGCCATCGATGAGCAGTTGCTTAACGTCGATATGCCAGTCGATATGCTGACTCCTGAC
>JBCCNE010000120.1:0-10448 GCA_039026015.1 Cyanobacteria bacterium P01_C01_bin.70
GCTCGCGAATATGGTTTACCCACGGTGGTACTGCCACAGCGGCAAAATTCCCTAAAACCTCGACAGCTTATTCGCTTTAATGGCCAATCTGGTTCCGTAGAATTGCGGTAACTTCTGTGTGGAAATCACGGTAATTTTCAATTACCGACAATTTTCATAAAGCTTTCATGAAACGGAACAGTGTTTTTGCGGAGAGAGCCAATTTCTTGGAAAATGCAGACATCTTGGCAAGCAATTTTCAGCCATGGAACTGATTATCCGCCGCCGCTGTCCGTAGTTCAGACTTCTTAAATCAGTATTTCTTAAATCAGTTTTTTATGAATCAGCTTGTCCTAATTTACTGAATCAGATCAGGGGTACGCGCAAAGTATGAGCCATCCGAGTTTTAGTAGCTATTTGAAGACTCTCAGCAGTCTTCTACATCACAAGGGCAGTTGGCTGCAGCAGGAGTCTAAAGATCTGGCCCGACTCTGCCAGGTTTATGGCAAGCAGCTGAACCTTAGCCACACCGAACGCAAGATACTCTTGATTGCAGCCTACTGCAAAAATCTGGGGGCGCTTTACATTAGCGATTACCTTCTAGAGCAAGAGTTCCGGGATCACGGCAATATGGTGGCATCACTCAATACTTGGTTTGCCGAAAGCGCTCGCATCGCAAGAGACGCTGGTTTAGATGAAGTGGCAACGGTTTTAGAGCAATATCATTTGCGCCAAGTTCCGTCTAATAAACTGGCGCGCGTTTTCCAAGTCCTGAATACCTGGGTCGCCTGTCAGCAAGATCGGGGCTGGCGGCATCCCATGTCAGCGCGAGAAGCCCGCGTTATTCTCGAACAGCGAGCCCACCTCCACTGGTCAGATCCGCTGATTGTGCGGCACTTTGTGCACTACTGCGATCGCTCAGGCGAGCGATTTCGCCGCCCTCAGGCGTTCGCGACGCCCGTCACCGCGAGTGCACGATAGTCGCACTTTACAATTCGCCTCGCTGACTCGTTGACAACTGCTAGAGGCCGCTGGAAAGCAGCGAGCGATCACAGCGCTCCTGTAGCCAATCAGCTTTCCCCATCTTGCACTCGTTTATAAATTGCACTGGCCGACAAAAAACCGTGACGAAACGTTTCGCCACGGTTGGAGGAGTGTGTCAATAACAAGCTCGCTGATTATTCAGAACGGCTAGCGGACTATAGCGCTGGCCCGCAGCAAACTGCCCACCGTCTTAGCGGTAATCTTAAGCTGCGTCAGCGGGTTACCTGGTACCACCGTTTTGTATAGATAGCTGTCAAAGGTCAACTTCTGAACGTCAATGTCGGCACACATTTCCACGAAAGCTTCTCGAGTAGCATCACTGCGATAGAAGACACGCTGCAAGAGATCCAGCACAAAATAAGTAGGCCCGTACTTCCTATCCCAGCGTTTGAGATAGACCTTGAGATCGGCTTCAGTTGGCACCCGCTGCCCCGCATTAGAAAGTTCCACAATCGTTTCCGCGCACATACGAGCTGACTTGGCGGCAAAGTAGATCCCTTCGCCCGAAGACTTGGTGACGGTACCCGCCGCATCACCCACCAGGGCAACTCGACCCACAACCCGACGAGGACGAGGATGCTCGGGGATCGGGTGGGCCTCAACCTTGATAATTTCACCGCCCTCAATGCGCTTGGCTGCCCGCTTACGGATGCCAGCCTGCAGAGCCTTAATTTTGGCTTGGTTGCCCTGCATAGTGCCGGTCCCGACCGCTACGTGGTCATATTTGGGAAAGACCCAAGCATAAAAGTCGGGAGAAACATCGTCACCAACATACATTTCGGCCATATCTTCGTAGTAGGCCATTTTGTCATCGGGAATACGAATCCGCTCTTGGAAGGCCACCGCATACTTGTAGTCGCCCGCATCAATAGCCTTAGCCACGCGGGAATTCGCGCCATCAGCGCCAATCACGACATCCACTTGTAGGGTTTTGCTGTCACCCGCTGAACTATCAGGATGGTGCTGGGTATAGTGCAGCGTGTAGGAATCGCCGTCAATTTGGGGCAGTTCCAGCCGATGCATCGTGCCGTTAATCAGCTTGGCACCCAGCTTGGCAGCGCGATTGCGCAAAAAGCCATCCAAAATCTCGCGGCGGCACATGCCAATATACTCATCGGGCTTAAGCGTACCACCGATGTCGACCTCAATATTAGACGGTGAGATCATCTTCATTTTGCGCACTCGCCGGTCAATAATCTCCGGAGGCAAGTCAAATTCGTCAATCATACAGAGCGGAATCGCCCCGCCACAGGGCTTAGCATTATCAAGCTTACGCTCCAGCAAATAGGTTTCAATTCCAGCTTTGGCTAGGGTTTCAGCAGCAGAGGAGCCAGCTGGCCCGCCTCCGACAACGGCAACTCGTAGGGTCAAGAGCCTTTCTCCCGAATCTCTGAATCTACGAGAGGCATCCTATCACGGCGCTTCGCCTGTATTCAGAGGGTTTCCAGGGTTGTAACCGTAATGCAACAGTCGTTTACATTTAGACAACAAAGCTGGCACTTTTTTATTGATAGGATGCCTACAAATCAATGATGGCTTGAGTTTGCGCCTTTCAACACCAGTCCGATTCCCGAAAATGTCTTTAGGTTATAATTTTTTGATTAAAGGACTGCTGCCTAGGCGCATCTCAATTATTTCTACTGCCGCTAAATAGCCTTCCTCAAGACCTTGTTCGTAGTTCATATAGAAAGGAAACGCAATTCTTCCTCTGATCATATCGTCTAGTTATTCAGGCAGGCTGGGCAGGCTTGTCGTCTCGAAAAAAGCGGCAACAAGAAGTTTATGAGGCACTGGCAGCAGATTCTTCCTGAGTTAACATAATCTAAATATGTACAAGTAGCTAGGGCGCATCATCAATTAAATCCAGAATGCTTGCGGCATCGGCATTACCGCGCCCGCTCTGCAAAACCCTCTAGGGGCTGGACTACTTTCACCATGAGGAGTCGAGCGGTTAAATGATGACAGTCCCTAGACCAGTTATAAACTCGGTGTTAGTCAACTGTAGCAGCTAGGGTTGAGGGCCCCAGTTGCAACGAACACCGGTATCAAGGATTTTTTTAGAAGGATACGATAAGGTGTCGTTGAGTGATGAGTGAATTTATAGGCAGGGTGGGCGATCGCCATAGCAATAATCAGATGACATTTGGGCACTCTGAGGTCGCTTCATGAATAATGATCTGAGATATCCCATAACAACGTCGATAGCACTTGGATTATGCAAAACCCTGATTGTGAAAAGCATTGACAGTTATCTTGCCCAGGTACTTAATTTACAGGAATTGTCATTGGTTTAAGCCATTGGCACAGCATCATTAGGCAACTGGAATTATTGCTTATCCTGTTAGATTGGCCTGATAGCGGTGAATTTTAAGGCGGAGGTACCCCAGTTACTAGGTATGGACCAGAAAACCCACACTACCGAAGATGGTCGACAAGTTATTGTCATCATTCCAACAGGCCGACTAGATATCACGACGGCTTGGCAGTTTCGGCTAAACCTCCAGGATTGTATTTCTCGGTTGAGCCCCCATATCGTAATCAATCTGAGCCAGGTGAATTTTATTGACAGCTCTGGTTTGACGTCGCTTGTTGCTGGCATGCGAGATGCGGACAAAGTGCAAGGCAGTTTCCGCATTTGTAGCGTGCACCCTGAGGCTAAGCTCGTATTTGAAGTCACGATGATGGATTCAGTGTTCGAAATTTATGAAACTGAGGAAGAGGCCCTGCAGGGCAATCCTAAGCAGATAGCGAGCTGATAGCGTTAGATAATTTTTCACTCCAGTCTTCGATCTTAATCAGCTTAAACGGTCCGTGAATCGCTCCCCAAGTCGGCTTTTCACTGACTGTATCAATACCCTTGTCGTACATCCAAAAGGCTGCTTGAGTTTGACTACCCGGCAGCGGGGCGATCGCATCAAACGCCAACTCCACTAGCTTGGTTTCACCATTGACCACAAATTGACACCGCTCTCCCGGCAGTTGTCGCGCTTCAAATCGGGCAGTGTCGCCTTCCATCACCGTCGTCACCTGCAGGTGGCTCTTGACCAAAGACTGCAAATCATTTTCTGTCAGGTTCTGCAGCCGCTCTGGATCTTGGGTAGCGCCCTGCCACGACGAGGCATCTTTCAGCCCATAATATTTCACTGACACGCCTGTCGCTTCCTTCCGAACGCGCAAGACTCGCTGTCGATAGGGCGCTTGCTTAAAAGCAGCGCTGGCCTGTTCTAGAAAGAAAGTTGTGCTGTCTGCAGCGAATAATGACGTGGGATAAGACCACAGCCGAAAATGCACGTACCAAACCGGATCGGCCAGGGCCTGATCGCGATTTTGGAAGATGCCGGCTAAAGTTTGGCTCAATAACTGAAAAGCTTTGTCAGGATTCATGGCTATGCTCAGTAAATTTCGCGATCGCTCAATATGCGATCAGCAATCTTCAAATCCTCAGGCGTTGTCACTTTCAGATTCGTTTCTTCGCCGGGCACGATTTTGACCGGCAGCCCCACCTTCTCAAACAAAGCGGCATCATCCGTCACCGACCAGCTCTCTGCCTGGCCTCGATCATGGGCCGCTTTTAGGGGGCCAACGTGGAAGCCCTGCGGAGTTTGAGCGGCCCAAAGACGACCGCGATCAGGAGTCGCTGCGATAACCCCATCAGCATCCACAATCTTGATGGTGTCTTTAACCGGAACAGCAGCAATCAAACCCGCGCAGGTTTGCAGCGCGGCGGCACAGCGATCAAACAGGTCAGGGGTAGCCAGACACCGCGCCCCGTCATGAATCAGCACCTGTTCGGCCTCGGGCGGCAAAGCCTGTAGCCCATTGTATACCGACGCTTGTCGCGTACTGCCGCCGGGGATTAGAACGACTGGTTTAGTTAAGGCAATCGCCTGAAGAATTGCCAGGAGGTCGGGTTTATCCACAGCCTGACCAATCAGCCCAATCCAGGTGATGCCGCCGCTTGCCGCCGCCGCCTGCAGCGTCCACGCGAGTATGGGCTGTCCCCGTAGCGACAACAGTAGCTTGTTGCGATCGCTGCACATGCGGCGTCCTACGCCAGCCGCTGGAATTAACAAATGCACGACGAGCTCTCCTTCATTGGGTAAACTGACAAATAATGTGGATGTTATACCTGGCCAAGCTTAGCCGTCTTGGCAGAGCCTATTGAAAAAGCCGCGAGACAGACCCTAGGCGAGTCAAGAGCGGACTTCAGACGACCTTTATCACGATTGCTTCAAGGCTAAGGTAACCACACAACAGCTGTTTTCGCCCCAAAAATTGCCAGAATAACTCTCTTCCCACCCAAACTGCCACTGGCCACCAGGGCAGAACGCTCTAGCGATCGCTGGCTCAACTCAGGAAAATTGCTGTCAACAGGAAGCCTCGCCCCGCCCACCTTACTTATCTCTGCTACTCTCACACTCATCCGCCCTCTCCCCCTACACCTTGCCAACAGCAACCAGCCTGACAGTGAATTATTGGTAGTTTTGTTGGCAACAACGCATCTTGACCGACCAGTTCCTCTAAAATGTGGACGGATAAATAAGACAGGTAGCTATGGAAGTATTGGCTCTAGTCCCTGGTGGAATCAGCGAGCAGTTCCTATTTTTTCCGACCCTTGAGCACTTTAAGCAGAGCCTGCCAAAGGCTGAAATTTCAGTCGTGGTCGAGCCAACAGCCGCCGCTGCCTACCGAGTTTCTAAGGCAGTGCAGTCCACCATTCCCTACTCGTTTGGCAGCAACAATAGTCCAGCCGACTGGGCAAATCTATTGGGAATCGTGCGCGATCGCGAATACGAAATGGTGCTCACGGCCACTCAAGATTGGGCCATTGCGCTGATGCTGTGGCTGAGCGGCATTCCCACTCGCATTGGCTATCAAAACCCAGCGAATAATCTTTTTTTGACCGCGACCGTTCCTAGTAAGGCACAACAATACACTGCATTTCGCTACCACGACTTGCTGGAGCCGCTCGAGTTATCTGGGCCTTGTCCCGATATTGCGATCAATGTTCCCCAGGGTGATATTGGTTGGGTGCAGAGCCAACTTCAAACTCAAGAAATTGGCGACCAGGGATATGTGCTAATTTACCCTGGCCCGGCTGAAGGTCAGCCCAACGATACTTACTCAGACGACAACTGGATCGCGATCGCGCAGGATTTTCAGCGCCGTCAGCCAGGGTTGCCTTTAGTCCTGCTACAGCAGCCACAAACAGCCACAAAGGTCAAAGCTGTTGCTCAGAATGTGCCTGGCATCAAAGTCATTCGTCCTGACAACTTGGGGCAAACCGCCGCCCTGGTCGCCGGGGCCAATCTGCTTTTAGCCACTGACAGCTATATCTCGGGGCTTGGTGTCGCCCTGAGCGTGTTTACCTTAACCTTGTTTGGAGACAATCGTCCCGGTGATCGCTTCCCTCCAGTGAATGACGCTGAGCAGCGGTTTTTAGCTATTACTTCAGAAACAGGACGGGTAAACGATATTGCGGTCGAAACAGTCTTAGCTAAAGTTTGGGGCGAAGGCTAGCTGCATCGGGTTTCCATTACTACTTGTGGAGCTGACAAGGCCTCGATTTTACGACACGGCGTTTCTGAAGCTAGTGAGGGGCAAAAAACGGCGTCAAACCAGTGCGCTTAGGTAAAGTGGTTACTTCATCAAGCAAAGTCAGGCTATGAACGACGAACAAAGCCAGTCGCTTTTCCCCACTTTTCTAAAGCTCTTCTTTGGAGAATGATGTTATTGAAGCATTTTTCGTAAGGAGCCGACTACTGTGGACAAAATCAAAGGTCAAGCAAATAAAGTTGGTGAACTGCTTTTTGATCGAGAGACAGGAGCAACTTACAAAAAGACGGTTATGCTAACTTGGGCTATTCTGCGGGAAACTGGGGTGCTGCTGTGGCTCGTCATCTGTTTAGCATTTGTAGGGGGCGAGTGGTTTTGGTACAGGTCCATTGCGTTGGGCCGAACAACTCGCAGCTGGTATGAAGATTTGAAGGTGCCGAGTGCAGAAGCACCCAAGTCAGCTAGTGAAATTGGCGAGTCAGCCTTGGCTGCCCTGGGGACGGGAACTGAGACCTTGCTATATCAGGCCAAAAAACAGCTGGGAATGGATGTCGCGCCGCCGACCTCGCGCGCCCAAAAGCCCTTAATCGAGGCAACTGCCGAACCAGCGCCTGAACCAGTCAAACCGGCAAATGCGGCGATCGCTTCAGCAGCGGCCCAAGTGACCCCAGAATCTGTAGCGGCACCATCGGTGACATTTGACGCCAGTCAAACCACTACGAGTCCTGAGACTGACACCGACGCAAGTATTGAAACTGACGCCAATATCTAGGGGCTGTCATCATTTAGAGCCTGAACCCTGATGCTGAGAGCGGTTCAGCCCCTAGCTAGTTTTGTGGAGCCGGGCGCGGTAATGCCTATGCTGCAAGGCTTTCGAGTTTAATTGATGACGCGCCCTCACCGTCTCAGAGAGAAAAACTATGCCGTAAAGGTTTTGAGAACCTAAATCCTGGGCACATTTACACGGCCTTGGCTAGGCAAACTCAAGAGGCTACCCAGTTCTGATTCGAAGGCTCTCGATAACATCCTTAATCGCTTCGCGGGCATTCCAACACCTCCTTACGGGCAGGATTGCCTACTCCCTAAAGCCAGTTGTTCTATGGGGCAACTGGTTTCTTGTAGGTCATCGAGATAGCGATCTCCCCCTCTTTTAAGGCAGTTAGACAAAGTCCTTATTTGAATCGATAGATAGGCTGCGTCTGCGGCAGCAAGATTCCGATTTCTAAGAGCTCGCCTAAAATATAAACAAAATCAGCTCTTTTCTAGGAATTGTTGTTATCATCATGGGCGCTTCTACCCGATTTTGTCCTTTGATTTTGTTAATAACAAATTTGAGGAGCCAGTGCCTGCCCCTTGGCTAGTCACTGTATCGCCTAGTTTGCAATTGTCATACCTGCAACCGAATGGTTAACGCCGCTGTCAATCTGTCTCCCGATCGCCTATCGACTAAGGCGCTAGCTGCGGCTGGTCAGTTTCGGGCGATCGCGCTCTGGCTTAACGAGCCCCTGATCCCAGAAGGAATTTACGCTCAAGTTTGTCAGGACTCGCGTCCCGGCTGCATTCGTATTGTCCTCGAGTTTGAACGCACGCCCCTACAAACGCCGCTGACGCAATTCATCTGTCATTTAATGTGGCAGCTCAACTCCCCACTGATTGAAGGCGTCAACTTGATAGCGCGCCCTATTGGCGAGCAAAAGGCCGTGTGGGAGCAGCGAGTGCGCATCATGACTCCGGCTCTGAAAGAGCGGCTGAGGCGTGAGCGGGGGCAGGGATCGCCGGCAGCGGCAATTCCCCCAACGTTAGTGCAACGGTCGTCAATGCCTCAACTGCCGGGGCTGAGCTTACATCTGCTGACCGATCAGATCAAAACGCTGCGGGCCTCTATGCTGACGGGATCAGCCGTCGCTGCATTCGTTTTTGGCTGCATGATCGAAGTCGTGATGTCAAGCCGGTCGGGGCCTTTACTACCGTTCCAAGAGCGGATTGAGACCGAGGCGAGCGAGCCCCCTCCGCAGGTGCCGCGCGAGGCCAGAGAGCCCCAGTTACCAGAACTTCGGCCCGCTGACAAAGCTATTTTGGTTGATCGCCAACGCCAATCTGACAACCACCAAGCCGCCACGTCAGCAGCGCTAGAGACGACGCCCGTGTCTTACAGGATTGAACCCGATCGCGATCGTCCCAACATCGTTAATGCCGCCCTAGAACCGGTTGGCGTGCTCCAGCACGAACGTGTGGAACTGCCCCAAGACCCCACCATTACGCTGTTATTCGGCGGCGATGTTGACTTAGATGGCTTGCCCTACAGCCAGCTTGAACATGATGGTCAACTGCTATCGGGGCTACCGGCCTATCATCAAGCTGATATTGCGATGGTCAATCTGCAAGATCCGCTGTCGCGCTCGGCCACTTCTCTAGAAGAGGAACTGCTGGAGCGGCAGCGCCCCGACGCCATTAATTTACTGAAACAGGGTGGCGTGGATTTGGTCAACCTGGCAGGGAAGCAGGCCTTAGCCTCGGGAGAGCAAGGCTTGGTCGAGACTCTGGATACTCTGGACCGTCACGGCATCTTTCGAGTCGGTGCGGGACGCGGAGAACGCGAAGCTCGCCGTCCTGAGATTGTCGATGTCAAAGGTCAACGGATTGCCTATCTCAGCTATGATCGCGACTTTAGTTTGGCGGCAGACACCACCCTCAGCGGCGTCAATGCCGTCGCCATGCAAGACATCATCAAAGATATTCAAGCCATTCGCGATGAAGTCGATTGGCTAATTGTCAGCTATCGCTGGTCCACTGAACCGCCCGCCACCCCAGCAGCGTCGCCAACCAATCTGGCCCAAATGGCGATCGACCAGGGAGCTGATCTAGTCGTGGGCCAACACCCTGATCAGGTGCAGGGGGCTGAACTCTACAAAGGACGACCGATCGCTTATTCCCTCGGTGATTTTGTGTATGGCCCAGCGGCCACTGCCCCTACTGCTGAAACCGCTGTGCTCCAGGTGGCCCTGCGCGAGGGACAAATGAAGGTTGACTTGATTCCTGTCACGGTTAAGAATGGGCAGCCGCAAAAAGCCAGTGAAGCGGAAGCCGAGCGCATTCTGCAAAAAATTCGCGACGCCTCACAAGAATTCCAGAAACCGATGCCATCATCAGTCATCTTAGACGTGCGCTCTCCGGGTGCTGTCGAGGTGCCTGCTAGCAGCAATGGTGACGATGGTGGCTTTACTGCCGAAGACGCAGATGCAGCCGCTCCTTGGCGATCGCCCGTCCCTGAGGTAGCGGAGCCCGCCGCGCCTGTCCCCCTTGATGAGTCACCACCGGCAGACGCAGCTCCCCCCGCCACCGGACCAGACGCGGTTGAATCTGATCCGGAACCAGCGCCGACGGAGCCTGATTCGGACGCTTTGGACATCGAGATTGAGGACTTTCCCGATGACCTGCTGAATGACTGGGGTCCCAAAGATAGTCCCAATACGATTTATGAGCCGGAGTCCCGGCTGCCGGACGTGCTACCTAGCCCCCTCCAGGCTCCCCAAGCAAAGCCTTCAGCATCAGAAACCAAGACGGCAACGCCCCCAGCAGCGCCCTCGGCACCGACAGTTCCAGAGGCTGCTGACCCCAACCTTATTCAACAGCCAGCGCCGACAGCTGTTGAACCGGCGGCAGATCTCAAATCAGCACCTTCAGCCAGCGAGCCGGAGGCCGTTACTGACGAACCTTCCAGTTCCCAGAAGGATGCCATTGGCCCTTACGGTGAGCCGTTGGTCGGCCCGCTCAGTTCTTTACCGGAGACTCAGCCCGATATGAAATTGCATCAGGAGGTTATTCCTCCTCAAGCGGATGCCCCTCTCGGTACGCCTGAAAGCCGCGTA
>JBCCNE010000121.1:0-10434 GCA_039026015.1 Cyanobacteria bacterium P01_C01_bin.70
AATTTCTCCTCCTACGGTCAAGGGGCAGCCGATTCGCCTGACCTGTCGCATTGGTCTGACCTATGGCCCCGTGTTTGCCGCTGAAATCGGTGAGCGGCGCGGTCGTCGTGAGTTCAATATTCTTGGTGATACGGTCAACACGGCCTCGCGCATTATGAGTCGAGCAGGGGAGGACGAAATTTGGATGAATCAATCGATGCATGGGGCGATTGCGGCAGACTTTTCTACCCTGCCGCTAGGTTCACTGAGCCTGAAAGGGAAATCGCAGCCTCAGCCAATTTTTTCGCTACTGGGGTCGACAGGCAAATGATGGGACTCAAAAGAGGATAATGAGAAGGTCATCTTCATTTGTATTGCAATCACCCCATGTCTTTATCTGCTGCGGCTGTGCCTGTTGCTGCGATTCGCTATAACGAGCAGGGCTTAGTACCCGCTATTGTGCAAGACCATCTGGATGGTACTGTCCTGATGATGGCCTGGATGAACGTCGAGTCGCTGCAAAAAACGCTGGAAACCCGAGAGACTTGGTTTTGGAGCCGCTCGCGTCAAGAACTTTGGCACAAGGGCGCGACCTCTGGACATCTGCAAAAGGTTCACACCGTCCGCTATGACTGTGACAGCGACGCCCTGTTAGTTACGGTGGAGCAAGTCGGCGATATCGCTTGTCATACTGGCGAGCGCAGTTGCTTTCATCAAATTGCTGGAGAAGTTGCCGCGCCTCCTGCCGATACCCTATCGCAGGTATTTGCCGTTATTCGCGATCGCCAGCAGCATCCCCAGCCTGATTCCTACACCAACAAACTTTTTGCCGGTGGCGATAACAAAATCCTCAAGAAGATCGGTGAGGAAGGTGCAGAAGTGGTCATGGCCTGTAAAGATGATGATGCCGATGCGATCGCTGGAGAAGTTGCCGATTTGTTTTACCACACCTTAGTGGCGCTGGCGCATCACCAAGTTGATCTCAAATCCGTCTATCAAAAGCTGCAGGCCCGCCGCCGCTAGAGCCAAATTCGTGGCCTAACCATAGAGAAATCGCGAGATAGGGATATTCCTGTAATAAACTGAAGCCATTATTTCACTGGCCGCTTCACTGCAATCTGACAGCGAGTTGGTGTGCCAGTGATGACCTGATATATAGAGTCCTCTCCCCTTGATGTTTTCGGCAACGGCTGATTGATCTGCCGACTTTACCTAATGAAGAAACAGGATTGTCGCTTCCGTTGCTTTGGGCACGGCAACTTGAACTGATGGCCAAAGTCATTGTCCTCCAAGCCTGTCGCCATAGCCTTGGCTGCTCCCATCTAGTGGCCAATTTGGCCGTGATTTTGATGCATCACGGCTATCGAGTAGGCGTACTAGATACTGACTTGCAGGTGGGGGGCATTTATACGCTGTTTGGCCTCGATGAAACTTCTGAAAAACACGCAGATGCTTACTGGTGGCTGAGTGCAGATACGCGGTCAATTACCTCATTACGGTCAGAATTCCGGCGTTACGATGTCCCCCAAGAAATTGAGTCGGCGGGTATTTATATTTCGCCGCTGGGCAGTCATTTGGCCCAGGGTAGTCCTCATCTACAGACCTTGCAGCGTCGCTATGGCGTCGCAAAACCCTATGAGGTATTGCAGCAGCTTGGTGATGAGTTGCTTTTAGACTTTTGGCTTATCGATAATCAACCTGACCTCTCAGAGGATGATTTGCTTGGGCTGTCTCTAGCCGATATTGTGCTCGTTTTGATGCAGCTTGACCCCTATGATCTGCAAAGAACTGCTGTAGTCTTGGAAATTATTGAACAGCTTGAAATTACTTGTACTTGGCTAGTGCCATCATTAGTACTACCAACTATTGAAGTCAGCCTAGTTAAGTATATGCTGGAGAACACCTATCAGTATCCTGTTGCCGGTATTTTGTATCTAAGCGAAGAGTTGATACGGCTGGCCAGCCAAGGTGTTTTTTGCCTGCATTATCCTAATCATCTGCTGACACAAACTATGATCGCGATCGCTCATCAGCTTGAGCAAGATTCTCAAGCTATTTCCACTTCCTCAGCTAACGCTTAAATTATCAAAAAATGCCGGGACCTCAACTAGTGAATCCTGGCATTTTGGTTTAATGTTGACGGCAAACGTAGAGTGCTTTCGCTTTAATTCAGCTGCGTCAAGCTCTACTTATACGCTATCGGCAACTGAGTTAAGACCGACAATATCCTCATAGGCAGCCACCTGTGCGCAAACTGTCAGAGGGAACGTTACTATCAGTCCGATACCAAGCAAGATTAAGCCACCGAGGTTAATCAAGCCTAAAACAATAGCAAACCCAAAGAAAGAAAACCACTTCTTAGTAATTAGCTTTCGGCTAGTTTCCATTGCGGGCCAAAAATCTAAGTTTTTGTCAAGTAATAGAGGCAAACTAAACATATAAGCGACTCCCAAATAAATTCCTGGGAGCAAAAAGCACAATGTTGCTACAAAAACTAGAAAGCCACTAATAAACGCCAGCAAAAGAATCGGTAAAGCTCGATTAAAGCCCTTAAAGAAATCTCCAAAGGCAGTTGTTCGATTGCGGGCAATTTGAAAAGCTACAAGATAGATGCCAGGGATTAATAAGTTGAGTAAAATACTGCTAACGATGCCGATTCCTCCCTGACCGTCTTCCCAATTTCCACTACCTAGCGGATAAGGGAGAATAGCTGATATTATCCCGAGACCGACGAAAACAAGTAGGGTAAAGCCAATAAAGAGCAAAGCGTTCGATTTAAAGATTTCCCAACCGCGACCGATATAATCGCCCATCTTAAATTGGTAGTCGCGATCGCCTATATCAAATGAACTCATGTTTTGTAACGTGTTAGACAGTAATTAATTCAAAGATATCTGAGAGCCGTTAAGGCGGAAATAAGCTTTAGGAAAGTTTTGGAAAATCAAAAAAGTTTCCTAAGGTTTGTTGCTTTTCTTGGCAATGACTTGGCGGCAATTATGGTGATCAATACCCTTATGTTGCTGCATGGTATAGCGCTCGCCAACTGAGTCAGGGCCCTCAAACTTCAGACAAGCACAGGCTTCATGAATCAAAAACGTCCTACTGCCTTGGCTACAGCCATAGTTGCAAAACCATCATTCTTAAACGGAGAGCGGCTTTTTGCGCTATCTGCCTAGGATATGGAATCCTGCTGATTCTTAACTTATATACGAAAAAGCCCTCCCAAAACTGGGAAAGGCTATAGACCTCATTTTAGTGAGGTCAGACAGTAATTATTAGATAAAAGGCGACTTAGCCTTCAAGAGTGATAGTGCCCACCATGCCAGCACCCCGGTGAGGTGCACAGTAGTAGCCGTAATCACCAGCAGGCATGTCAGCAGTAAAGGTAGTCGAGTAGTTTTCGCCAGGTGCAAAAGTCAGCTGAGAGTGAGAAACTTTATCAGCCAGAGCTTTATCACCCGGAACTTGGTTGGCGTCAAAGATAACGTTGTGGGGAGCCATTTTATTGTTCACCCAAGTAACAGTGTCGCCAGGCTGAACCGTCAATTTAGCCGGTTCAAATACTAATAGCCCGCCATCAGAACCCATCTTGACTTCATAGTCGGTGGCCAATGCGGGCGCCGCAGATACGGCAAATGTAGTCACTACGACCATCAACGCTAAACAAACAAGACTTAACCGACGTAGAGAGTGTGCAATCTGTTTCATATCAACCTCTGACAGGTCACTTATATTGACTGTTAGTAGAAGTTTACCTTGAAGCGATGCATTCTACACCTCCTGTAAGCAGGAGATTTGGGTAGAAAACCAAAAAAACATGTTGCTCGAAATATTCTTCAAATCGTCATCGCAATCAACTATTCCGCATTTTCGACTCCGCATTCCAAATTTTCCTGCAGCAGATGTCTTGCTGCCAGCAAGATACTCTCACCAGAGGCACTGATCAATTTGCAAATATCGAATGCTCTCGGTGTGATTAATGAGCCCAACGATTGTTTCCCGCATTAAAAGCGTCTGTCAAATAGCTAGCGGCAGCTTCAACAGCAGCAATTGTGTTGTCATACATCATGCGAGTCGGTCCCAAAACGCTAACACTGCCAATTGGCAGCGTATCTTTGCAATAAGTAGAAGAAACCAGCGCACACCCCTGCATCGGTTCCAGGGGATTTTCTGACCCAATCAGCACCCGAACGCGCCGACCAGAATCGTCTTCGGCATCAGTTTCAAACACAAGGGGCCAAAGTTGAGCTTGTTCCTCTTCGAGCAGCTGAACGATCGCCTGTACCTGCTGTGCTTCCGAAAACTCTGGCTGCCGTAGCACTTCTCCCAGGCCGCTAATAACAAACTGAGTCGTTTCCAACGCCGCTTGATTTCGCTTTGCAAGCAGTCCCATCGCCTCGGTCAGTGTGTCACCATAGCGCTGGAACTCCTGATTGAGCTGTCTCCAGTCAAGTTCGGCAATATTGTAAAGGGAATGGCCGACTAAATGAGTGGTCAAAAAGTTGGATAAAATCTGTGACTCTCGTTCCAGCACTTCGAGCTGATTGAGGTCATCAGGTGGCATTAGGGGCAACTGAATCACCATCGACTGTGTTTCAAGCGAATCTAACACCACGGACATCAAAAGTTGAGTCGGATCTAACAGCATCAATCGCACGTGGCGAATTGTGGCGTCTCGCCTTTGCGGCATGGTTATGAGGGTCATATAGCCGCTTACCGTTGACAAAATCTGCGCCGCCCCGCGTAACAAGGCTTCCAAACTCCATCCATCCCATTTCAAAGTCGCTGAGAGTTGAGCATCCACCTGCTGAGCCACTTCTCGGGCCGGATGAATTAAATCATCAACATAAAGCCGATAGCCATAATCAGACGGTACTCGACCAGCAGACGTGTGAGGCTGAAACAGTAGGCCCGCTTTTTCCAGCACGCTCATGGCCTGACGTACCGTGGCTGGACTCACTTTCAAGTCATATTCTCGCACCAGCATCTTGGAACCCACGGGCTCCGCTGTAGAAACGTACTGACGAACAGTCGCCCAAAGCACTTGCTGCTGACGCGAATTTAAAGAGATAAGGTCTAGCATGCAGCGATTAGGGTGAGCGGGGAAAGATAAAAATCTTGGCTTAACCTTAACAGATTGTTCTGCCAATTGTGATGTTTAAGCTACTTAAATCGGTACCAATTAATCAACGCATTCTCGTTCTAAGCCGATCCAAGTACTAAAAGTCGGCACGGGTTGAGATAGCGATTTTTGCCTCAGTATCCTTCATCCAAAACTGCGCCTCTGCTCTCACCAACTGCTTGTTGAGACCTAATCCTCATGTCAAAGTTGCTTTGTCATCCCTTCAGGAACTCAAGTGGATATTGTCATCGATTCGGACATGCGTACTGTTGAGGTTTATCGCTCTGCTGAGCTAGAGACCGAGACAGTAAGGCGATGACGGTCGCCTTACTGTCTCCCAATTACTGCCTGGCTAGTCAGTACAGAGCTTTGCCCCTTAGTTTTCTGAGCAGCAAAGTGATTTAAAAGACGCGTCTTGCTATCGAATGGTCGGTATATCGCCTTTTCAAGCTGCTTTCGTTAAATCTTGTTTGAGCAAACTACTACAGTTGGATTTCATGAATCAGGCTGACTTTTACAACTCTAGGCATTAATCAACGGTGTCATCCGTGCTTTGAAATCCGCTCTCGCCAGCGCATTGATTGTCGCCTCCGGATCTTGTACGCGAAATTGTGCCCCTAATCGTACCAATCGCCGCTGTCCAGTCTTACCAATGACGGCAATCACTGGTACTCGGGCATATTTAGGATCATTCCCCTGATTGTTGCGAATCACATTACGCAGGCGATGCTGCTGCTCGATGTCGGCTGCAATGTTGGGATCAAGGTCCACCATCACCATCTGCACGTCTTCAATCGGTTCGGCGTCGTCCACAATAAATTGGATTTGATCGTCGCGGCGATCGCACTTGCCCCACACCATTAACCGCGCATCCGGCTGAATGTATTGCCCAATTCGTTCGTATGACCGGGGAAAAACGACGCCTTCCACGCTGCCAGAGAGATCTTCGAGCATCACAATCGCCATGCGATCGCCTTTCTTAGTGATGATGGGCTTAACGTTCGCCAGCATCGCGATCGCGCTTAGCGTCACATTTTCTGGTAGTCCCTCCAGTTCGCCCAGATTTACCGGCGCGAGAATCTTCGCTGAGCGCTGAACGGATTTTAGTGGATGATCAGAAATGTAGAAGCCCAGCAGTTCTTTCTCTTGCTTGAGCTTATCCTGAGGCTCAAAGTCTTCTACCAGGGGCGCTTTTGGAGCGCTCTCAAACCCACCCATCGGCGCGACGGCAGTCGCGCCGCCGCCCAGCATATCCAGCAGGTTGCCTTGCCCAATCTCACGATCCCTAGCTCGCCCTTGCGCCCACTCAACAATCAGCTCCAAGTCATGCATGAGTTGATTGCGATTCGGATCAATAGGGTCAAACGCGCCGCTAAGAATGAGTGCTTCCAGTGCTCTTCGGTTTACCGCTCGCAGATCAACGCGATCGCACAGCTCTGCCAAAGACTTAAACGCCCCGTCCTCATCCCGACTCTCTAGAATGTACTCAATCGCTCCTTGTCCGACATTGCGCACTGCCGACAGCCCAAAGAGAATTTGATGGCCCTTGGGCGTAAAGTCCACCCGCGACTCATTAATATTCGGCGGCAGCACTTCAATCCCCATGCTGATACAGTTGGCAATATGCATCTGCACTTTGTCCTGTTCACCGCTGTTGGAGGTCAGCAGCGCCGCCATATATTCAACTGGATAATTTGCCTTCAAATACGCTGTTTGAAACGTGACAAATCCGTAGGCGGTGGAGTGAGATTTATTGAAGCAATACTCGGCAAACTTCACCATCTGATCCCAGAGTTCCTCGACCACCTTCTTGGGGACGCCTTTTTCGACCGACCCGGCGATAAACTGCCCTTTGTGCTTTTCCATTTCGGCGACTTTCTTCTTGCCCATCGCCCGCCGCAGCAAATCTGCCTGACCAAGAGAGTAGCCTGCCATATCCTGAGCAATTTTCATGATCTGCTCCTGATAGACCATGATGCCGTAGGTTTCGCTGAGAATCGGTTCCAGAATTTTGTTGGCGAAGTCGATCTTCTCGCGACCGTGTTTACGGTTGATGAACTTAGGGATCAGTCCAGCATCCAGCGGACCGGGGCGATACAGTGCCAGCACTGATGAAATATCCTCTAAGCCAGACGGTTTCAAATCTCGCACAATCTGTCGCATGCCAGAAGATTCTAACTGGAAGACTCCACCCAAATCGCCTTTTTCTAACAGTTTGAAAGTGTCAGGGTCATCCATTGGCAGGTCGTCCATGTCCAAAATTTCGCCTTTGTCTGCTTCAATCAGGTCTACCGCTCGCTGAATCATTGTCAAGTTCCGCAAGCCCAAAAAGTCCATTTTTAGGAGCCCGATCGCTTCCACATCCTCCATGTAGTACTGCGTAATTACTTGCCCGTCATTGTTGCGCTGCAGCGGCACAATTTCATCCAGCGGATCCTTTGAAATGACAACCCCTGCCGCGTGGACGCCAAACGTTTTGTTGGTGCCCTCAATCCGCATTGCCATATCAATCCAGCGGCGGTATGTGACTTGCGTTCCTGCGATCGTGCCGTCTTTGTCGTAGCTTTCTTTGAATTGTTTGTCTGGCGTGTCTTCAGAAATCATTACCTTAAGCTTGGTCGGCTTGCCGCGGGAAACGGGAATCAGCTTGGCCATGCGATCAGATTCGGCATAAGGAATGTTCAGCACCCGGGCTACATCCTTCAGGACTGCCTTTGACGTCATGCGGTTGAAGGTGATGATTTGCGCGACCCGCTCTTTGCCATACTTTTCTGTAACGTAATCGATCACCTCATCTCGCCGTTCGATGCAGAAGTCCGTGTCAATATCAGGCATCGACTTCCGCTCAGGATTTAGGAATCGCTCAAATAGCAGACCGTGATGAACTGGATCAATATTGGTAATTCCCATTGCGTAGGCCACCAGAGAGCCCGCTGCCGATCCTCGTCCTGGTCCTACGGGAATATTGTTCTCCCGCGCAAAGCGAATGTAGTCCCACACCACCAAAAAATAGGTCGGAAAACCCATCTGGATCATCATTTCGATCTCATATTCAAGGCGATCGCGATATTCTTGCGAAATGGTTTCATAGCTAGCCGCCTTCATACGCTTCACTAATCCCTGCCTGGCGACATGAGCCATGTAGTCTTCCGCCCCGTCAAACTCTTCTGGAATGGGAAAATCTGGAATCCGTGGCTGTCCTAAAATATCTGCGTATTCCTCAACCTTTTCCGCCACCTCTAGCGTGTTTTGAATTGCCTCTTCGATCATCTCATCCGGCAAATGATCCCGAAACAGCAGTCGCATCTCACCTGCCGACTTCAGATACTCGGTGCCGCTATATCGCAAGCGCTTATCTTCCGTAACCAGTTTTCCTGTTTGAATACAGAGCAGTGCATCATGAGCTTCCACATCAAGGCAAGATATAAAGTGCGAATCGTTCGTGCAAACGATCTTGATATCCAACTCTTGTGCAATTTTGACGACTTCCACATTTACGATGCGGTCTTCTGGCGATCCATGATCCTGAATCTCTAAGTAATAGTCATCGCCAAAGACGTCCTTATACCATTGGGCGACGCGACGGGCAATTTCGGGCCGCTTCTGCAAAATGGCCTGGGGCACTTCGCCACCCAAACAGGCACTTGTGACAATTAGCCCCTCCTTATATTGCTCCAGCAAATCCTTATTAATGCAGGGCCGGGCAAAAATTCCGCGACCTTGCATACCTTCTAGGTGAGAGATTGTCGTTAGCTTAACTAGGTTTTTATAACCCTGAGTGTTCTTAGCAAGAATGACCTGGTGATATCGGGGACGACGCTGCTGTTTATCAATGTCACCATTGATCAAATACATTTCATTGCCGATGATCGGCTTAATTCCGCCTTTTTTGCAGACCTTCAGCAGTTCGACCGCGCCGTACATGACTCCGTGGTCGGTCAAAGCGATCGCGGGCATATCCAGAGCCTTCGCCTGCTCGACCAACTGCGGCAACTGACTCGCGCCATCCAGCAAGCTGTAGTCACTGTGGATATGCAAACCTACAAACGACATTGCCTAACCCTCAGATCAATTCAAAATTACTATAAGGCGATCGATTTAGCTACGTTGAGAAGCATTGAATCGAAGATGCTCATAGAGTAACTGATCTACCCTGTATCTAGGCGTGATTAAAATTTTTTCTCATGATTGACGCTAAATATAGCTAAGTCGTCAGATTTGCTGAACATTAATGAGCTGTATCGGAAACCTCCGACAGATTTTTCAGTGCGCTTTGCTAGCCAGGGGTATGGCACCCCAAAAGCAAACATAACAGTACCCACTCCATATTCACTGTAGTCAAAGAGTGAGCAGCTACTGTCACAGTGTTTTCGGCTGGTAAGCAGCTATCGCTCCAGTGCCGCAATTGTTTTCAGCGGCGAGAACATCGTAGTGCATTAGACATTGACCACTCCAAATTTCCTCAGAGCCAACAAAGAACTGATGGAATCAGATCTCACCCCATTTTCGACAGCTCCTTACGCTTGATTGGCTCGATGAGTAATCAGTTAACCCTACTCAAACCTTAAAGAACCGAAAGGCATTCAAGAAAAAAAATTTTCGAGCAGAACTTTCGCTACAACATCTACTCAAAACCTGAAAACTGCTGATATACAAGGCAATAAGCAACTTTTAAAAATTCTCAGCATCTAGTTGACAGTAGTGATGAGGGTAGTTATATTGGTAAAGCGCTTGAGGGCAGCGGCGCTGAGAAGTGACCGAGGCTCTTGAAGCAAATGAACCTCGACAACTAATATTGAAAGCCAGAAAACCTGAATAGGTTCCTGTCAAAGAATTAAATTGGTTGTATTGTACCATAGCCTGTTGGCGAAAGGGGCGATATAGCTAATCGAAGTTCTGGATAGAGATATCCAGGATTGAGTTACTTTATGAGCGCTTCGAAGAGAAAGCGTTAACTAACATGGAGAGTTTGATCCTGGCTCAGGATGAACGCTGGCGGCGTGCTTAACACATGCAAGTCGAACGCACTTTTCGGAGTGAGTGGCGGACGGGTGAGTAACGCGTGAGGATCTGCCCTGAGGTGGGGGATAACCGTTGGAAACGACGGCTAATACCGCATATGGCGAGAGCTGAAAGATTTATTGCCTGAGGAAGAACTCGCGTCTGATTAGCTAGTTGGTGGGGTAAGAGCCTACCAAGGCGACGATCAGTAGCTGGTCTGAGAGGATGATCAGCCACACTGGGACTGAGACACGGCCCAGACTCCTACGGGAGGCAGCAGTGGGGAATTTTCCGCAATGGGGGCAACCCTGACGGAGCAACGCCGCGTGGGG
>JBCCNE010000122.1:0-10433 GCA_039026015.1 Cyanobacteria bacterium P01_C01_bin.70
GCCCTGAAAGACCTAGAGGGTTTTGACTATGTGTGGGTAATTGCATGGCTGCACCTCAATCAGCACTGGAATCCCACTGTCCTACCGCCGCGCGGCCCTCGCGTGCGGCGGGGGACGCTAGCCACCCGCGCCCCTCACCGCCCGAACCCTATTGGCCTAAGTGCGGCTCGCATCCGGCGCGTGGCAGCAGCGGTAATCCATATTGAAGGTATTGATTTTTTGGATCGCACGCCAGTGCTCGATATTAAGCCTTACGTGCCCTATTGCGACGCTTGGCCCCAGGCAAGGGCCGGATATGTAGATGAGGTGGAAGCGGCGATCGCCTCTGAGACAGACATTTTTGGCCAATCAGGGCATCCGTTTCGCCAAAATTAATACCGCCAATGCATAAATTAGAGTTAGAGTTGTCAATGTAAATTTTATTTGCGTTTTTTTACTTGTGGTTAAGTCTCGTTGTCCTGTCCCGGCAGAACAGCTTCCTATCAATCAGTACGAAGATATTCGCGATTCTTGGTTTTACGCCTGGGGGAGTCGTGATTTTATTAGCTATGTCAAACCGATTTTAGTTTTGTGGGTTTTGAGTTGGCTCGTGACCGGCCCTATGGTGGGCGCTAGTTACGCGCCAGGACGATATCCTCTCCCCTTTGGTCTTCTGGCATCGGCCTCATCATTAGTCTTGCCGGCGTTGGCTTTGACTCAGCTTTACACCGGCTGGCTCCACATTGGCCAGCGGCTGCAGCAGGCAGACTTGCCTTACGAGGAATCGGGTTGGTATGACGGGCAGGTGTGGCGAAAGCCCGAAGAGGTGCTTAATCGCGATCGCTTGATTATGAATTATCAAGTTAAGCCGGTGTTGCAACGAGTTCGCAACACCTTGGGGATTATGGTGGCCATTGGACTGGCCCTGATCGTAGTCTGGAAGGTCTTGTAGTTCATTGCGTTTCTGACCGCCATATGTCATAGTCTCAGCCATGACTAGGGCTAAACGTTATCAATCAGTTGAGCTAGAAGTTCAGCTACTTCGAGAAGGCATTATTGAATCGGTACACACTGCTTACGCTGTTGTCTGCGACAGCCGTGGACGCATGTTGTCGGTTGCTGGTGATGGGGAAGCGGCTACCTTTATTCGCTCTTCTCTCAAGCCGTTTCAGGCGCTGGCAGCTGTTACTGCTGGCACTTTAGAGCGTTATGGCCTTGATGATCGTGACTTGGCGATTATGTGCGCTTCCCACCAGGCCAAGATTGAGCAGGTGCGCCAAGCTTTTCATATTCTTTGGAAGGCAGAGCTGGAACCCTCTCATTTGAAATGCCCGATTCCAGCAGGCAAAACTAGCCCATTAGAGTACAACTGTTCAGGCAAGCACGCGGGCATGCTGGCGCTTTGTCAACAGCGCAACTGGCCGCTAGAGAGCTACTTACACCGTAACCATCCGCTACAGCTATTTATTCTCAATACGGTGGCTGAGCTGTTGAGCATGCCCGCCGATGAATTTATTGGTGCCCACGACGACTGTGGTGCCCCCACATACTTAATGCCGCTGAGCCAAATGGCCGTCTTATTTGCCAAGTTAGCGTCTGGTGACAATTTGGCCATGGAGCGGATTGTTCGCGCTATGACCCATCACCCAGAGCTAGTGGCTGGCCCTGACGCCTTTGACACTGAGCTGATGCGGCTGACGGAGGGGGCCTTAGTCAGTAAGTCAGGAGGAGAAGGGATTCAGTGTATTGGTCGAGTCGGCCAGGGTATGGGCTTAGCCATTAAGGCCCGTGACGGGGCGCGACGGGCCAAACATGCAGTAGCCGTTCACCTTCTAAAGCAACTGGGCTGGGTATCGCCAGACGTGGCAGAAGACCTCGCTGATCAGTATATGGTGTTGAGTGCCTATAGACGACTAGACGTGCAGGGCGACTTGGATTTGATGTGAAGCCTATATGGGTAGCAGGGTCGCTGGGTAGATGCGGTGATGGGTTGTTGAGGTGAGCATGTTGTCCGCGAGCCCAATGGAGAACCAAGAACCAAGAACCAAGAACTAAGAACCAAGAACTAAGGGGATCTCTGAGAATAAAAATACCCATGCTGCGGTGCATTAGGCTGCGCTTTAGCGAAGCCGTGCCTGCAGGGCTATATGACACCCTACAAGCGGTAAATTCTTTTCTGTAAATCCCGTAAGAACCAAAAACTAAATCCGCATTCTGAACTCTGAACTCCGCATTCCGCATTCTGCACCTTACAAAGCAGCTTCAATAGGGAGTTCGATTAAAAAGCGAGTGCCTTTACCAGGGATCGAGAGACAGTCCAGCTTGCCGTGGTGGCGTTCGACAATGATTTGATAGCTAATCGACATACCTAGACCGGTGCCTTGGCCTACTGGCTTAGTGGTGAAGAAAGGATCGAGCATCCGGCGTTTGACGTGATCAGGAATGCCGACGCCGTTATCGGTGAAATGCAAGTGCACGCGATCGTCCTTGACCATCTCCGTTCGCAACATAATCTTTGGTATCCACCGTAAGGTTTTTGGGGATGGCGGGTGAGCGACACATTTGCCGTCAATGGCATCAATGGCGTTGGTCAGCAAGTTCATAAACACCTGGTTGAGCTGCCCTGGCAAACATTCAACTTTGGGCAAGTTGCCATAGTTTCGAATCACTTGAATGGCCGGGCGATCGCGCGTTTCCTTAAGCTTGTTACCGAGAATGGTTAAGGTGCTGTCGAGGCCCTGGTGCAAATCGACCCGTTTGCGCTGAGAGCCGCCCTGATGCGAAAAGTCTTTGAGCGATCGCACAATTTCTGTAATCCGTTCCGTACCGCTCTGCATCGACACCAAAATCTTGGGCAAATCTTCGGCTATGTAGTCTAGGTCTAATGCTTCAACTTTGTTTTGAATTGCCGCCGATTTTCCCGCATCAGGCTCAGATAGGTAGAGATTAATCAGAGACAGCAGGTCGCTTACGTACTCTTCTACATAGGTCAAGTTGCCGTGGATAAAACTGACTGGATTATTAATTTCATGAGCTACCCCCGCAACTAACTGCCCCAAGCTAGACATTTTTTCACTGTGGACGAGCTGCAGTTGGGCTTCCCGAAGCTCAGCTAAAGTCTTTTCTAGCCGTCGCGCCTCAAGATCTTTGGCCTCGGCTCGCTGAATTGCTTCTTCAGCTTGCTTGCGCAGCGTAATATCCCGAATGATCAGCGTGTAGCTGTCTTCTGGCTGGCTTTTGAGCATCGCTACCGTAATCTCAACCGGAAACGCGCCGCCGCTGCGGCGCCGCCCCGCCAACTCGTAGGGTGCTCCTTCTTCGCTAGCGATTTTGAGTAGTTGCGGCAAATCTAGAGGAACTGTCTTAAACTGCGATAGTCTTGCCTTGCTCTCAAAGGTTGACGTGCCCAAAGACTCAGCTATCAGCAACGTGTCCAGTGGGCAGCCCTGGAGCTGAGCTTCAGACTGGCCAAACATTTTACGCACTGCGGGGTTGGCTGAGCGAATTGCGAGATCGCGGCGCGACACAATCAAAATCACCTCGATGGCGCTTTCGACAATCGCATCAGTGCGGGCAAGGGCCTGTTCAAGGCTGCTAATCACCCGGTTATAGCGCGCCGCAATTTGACCAATCGGAGTGAAGGGTTCGACCGGGGCGCGTAACCGCAAGTCACCCGTGCGCTCTTGACGTCGCATCACGGTAAAAAAATCGACCAAATCGCTGGCGGCTCCGTGCTCGGCGACGTTCAAGCCGATGTGCTCATCGCGACGGCGGACTCTGAGTGGCCATTGCCGATTAGTTAGCCACAGCAGGAAAAAGGTGACGCCAAATGCCCAAATGCCGGCAGCGACAATGCCGACTAGCTGCACACTGATCTGTTCCAGCCGGCTTAATCCCGTATCCAGCAGGTCAGGATCACACAGCAACCCCACGGCCAGAGTGCCCCAAGCCCCAGCCGCCAGATGTACTGGAATGGCACCAACCACATCATCAATGCGATAGCGCTGGAGCTGGGCTTCGGCTAACAGCATACAAAGACTGCCAATCGCACCAATCACGATTGCTTCCCGGGTATTCACCGCATGGCAGCTAGCTGTAATCGCGACTAGTCCTGCCAATGAGCCGTTGGCTACCCGGCTGACTGCTAGCCGCTTTTTTTGAAAAATGCTGAGCAAAATCGGGGTCACAAGCCCTGCCGCTCCGGCCATCACGGTGTTCGTGATAATGCCGGGGACTTGCTCATTGAGGGCCAGCACACTGCCACCGTTAAAGCCAAACCAGCCTAACCACAGCAGCAACGTCCCCAATAGTGAGAGCGGCAAGTCGTAGCCGACCAGTAGCTGTCGCCGCCGCTTATGGGAAAATCGCCCCATCCGCGGGCCAACCAGGACTGCCGCGGCCAACGCCACCCAGCCGCCAACGCTGTGCACTACCGTTGAGCCAGCAAAATCGACAAATCCCAACTGCCCCAACCAGCCGTCGCTGCTACCAAGTTCAAGGCCATTCCAGGCCCAGTGACCGAAGATGGGATAAATCAGACCTGAAACCAGCAGAGAAATCGCCAGATAGCTTGAAAAGCACATCCGTTCGGCGACTGCTCCAGACACAATCGTGACGGCTGTGCTGCAAAACATCGCTTGAAACAGGAAGAATACGATTAGCCACGTGTCGCCTTGACCCACCTCGGGGGCCCAAGCCGTTGTGCCAACCCAGCCGAAGTGGCTCCGCCCAAACATCAAGGCGTAGCCAAATAGCCAAAAACACAGAACCGAAATGCCAAAGTCAGAAATGTTTTTGATGACGACGTTAATCGTATTCTTGCTGCGGGTAGTCCCCGCTTCTAAACACATAAAGCCGGCCTGCATCAAAAAAACTAGACTGGCACTGATTAGCACCCAGAGAACGTCAACTAATGATGGGGTCATGCGATCGCTGTAGACTCGACGGGAGAAAATATAGACTCTTCAAAAAAAGGGAACGTATCGGGAGTGGCCAGTTGAGGCTGAATTGCCTGCAGAATTACTGGCCTTTGCACCATGAGGTATGAATGCTATGCGGCCGGTAAAATTGGCTTAATCCATAGCCCAGACATTGCCTCCCGAGCGAAGCTACTGGCGCTACTGTGCCGGAGGCAACAAGGAGACTTTGGTCAGGCATATAACTTTCTCGTTTGGGGAGTTCCCTGGTACCCCCTTAATCTGTGAAGGCTTGCCAGCGGTCTAGTTTCCTAAATTCCTTAACTCTGGGGACTCTGAACTCTGACTACTGGCTAGAATTGGGTGGCGGCAGCCTGACCATCTACCAACCGGCCCTAACCATTCCTTTGGAGAAATTTCATCGCTGCAGATTTCCTGAAATCGGATTTTTGTCAGCTGAGCAGCTAGCCGAACTGCTCCGAAAAGCCAACATTAGGCCTAGCGTTTGCAAGGTCAAAATCTGAATTTAAAGCCTTCCTCAATGAGAAAACGCAGGATATTGCTGCAGGATGCTTGAACTATAGGGCTACACAAGCACAGGTTAGGATGCTTTTTAGGCCACCCCATTAAATAAACCAGATGCACTCTGCTCGGAAAATAAGCTGTAGAACACCGTAGATAGTCGCTCGCTGACTTTGAAGCAAGCCAATGAGATCGTCAAAATTGTCTTCAAAATGTGCTTAGAACCCAAAAACCTAGCTGGTCAGTAGATGCTTACAAACGAAAGGAATAAGCAGTCAAATTTTAGAATCTAATTGGTTTTCTGCACACTGATACCCAAAGGAAAACCTTGACTCTGTTTAGAGTAAATGAGAAATAGATTCAGTAACTCTTTAGAATTGAGTTAGACGACTTACTAAGGATTTTTTACGCATCAGCTCTGTTCGGTGTCTAGTGATCAACCCATATATTGCTACAGCTACTCCTCTGAAAACCGTTAGCAGAAGTCAAAAATTCTCCAGAAAGTAATTTTCATTATTCAATACCTTTGCCGATAAATTTGTAATGTTTGAACGATTACAAGTAAATTACCGGATAAATTCTCAGAAAATGGCTTTTGTCAAAGTTCATGTTGATAATCTCCAGTCGTGCCGCTAATCCCTGCAATTTTCGCCTGAGGTGGCGGAACAAGTTAAAGGGGTATTGACAAACGCCGTGAACGTTATTAGTGCTAGGGCATCCACACTTTTAGTGAATCTGGCAAAGGATAGCTCAGCTGCCTGTCCAGTCTTGATCTGAAAACTCTTTAAGATTTACTTTATAAATCAATCTTTCTGTCGGGGTGATAGCGCTATCGAAAACTTCGCTTTATGAAATCAGCTATATTTGCTGACATCTCTCCAGTCGCAGCATCAAAGCATCAAATAGCTGTGGATTACCAAAGGCGGCGCCGCGTCCTGTGCCAAAGCCACCCGCTCTGAGAGAACGGTGCCAGGGCATTTCCCAGAACCACAGTGCCGGTAAATGCCCGCGTGGGGCGTCCAGGGAAAAGGTTAGCCAGCTGTAGAAATTGAAAAAGCCGGTGGGCCGCCAGATGCTCATCGTCCAACCCGCTTGACGACTGAAAGCAAATGCCGATTGTCCCACTTCTTCCCGATAAATTTTGAGTTGGGTGCTGAAGCCAAAGCGATCGCGACTGTAATACAGCCAGCGCTGGTCAATTTGATGCAGGATTTCGCAGGGCAGTCGCGCGATCGCGGCCTGATTGAGCCAGCCCAGCTCCTGGCGGCGGCAGCTTGCCAACATGATTTCGTGGGTGACCGCATCGGCAGTTTGCCAGTCAGATTGATTCAGCAAGTCTTCCAAATCCTTTAGCCCGCTGCCAAGGTCGGTTTGTATCATGGCTTATCGGCTCCGGCTTCTGGCAGCAGTGAGCTGCTCAGGGCTTTGAGACGTGGCAGGCACTTTTCAAGGACTTCGTGAAACATGTTTTGCACAACGTCTTCACCGACTACATAGTCTCCTTCGAGGCTTTCGGCCGCCCAACGCCAGGTAGGCAAATGGCCAATGGGAGCCTGTAAATCAAACTGCAATTCGCGATAAGCTTTACGCCGAGGCAAAAGGGCTACCCCGCCAACGCCGATGCTTTCGGTCCATTCCACCATGGCCAGAAAGTCGCTGGGCTGCCGTTCTTGCTGAGCATACACCTGATATTGAGCAGCAAATCCAAACCTGCCCTGGCTGTGCCGTGACCAAAGCCGGTCAATGGTTCGCACATCAGTACAGTACTGGTTTAGCGACAATATCGCTGTTTCTGAGAGCGGGCGCATATCACTACTGAGCGCTGAGAGGAGCAGGCGCTCAGTTTCGCGATCGGCGTCTTCCCACTGCTGTCGCCATAGCAAACGCCGCAGCCTGGTGTAGTCTTGACCAAGGATTGCTGAATCAGTGGGGCCATAGCGCTCGTCGGTAACTTCATGCTCGATCTGCTGCACGAGGTCTTTGTCCAACTCCCAAGCCCGGCGAGCTTGATCGAGTCGTCCTTGATCAAATTCGGTAGGCTCAAGCCGGCGGGTGATGGCGCTGGCAAACAGTTGCCGATATTGCTCAGTCTGTTTTTGCCGCAGAGCCGCTTGCTGTTTTGCGGCTTCTTCTGCCTCGTCTCTGGGATCCTCTACCACTGGCGGTGGCTGGCGCTCAGCAATTTCTTCCTGGGTGATGAATTTGACATCTTCGGGCGATAGCCCCAAAGACTGACGCAGCCGCTGAAGTTCGGCCTGGGTAGTGTCACTCAGTAGCGGCAGCGGCTGCCGATCAAGTTCGGCGATGAGGACCTGACGGTATTTTTTCAGCTTCTCTTGCCGAGTTTGATAAGGACCCAGGGCGAGCTCTTTGACTTCATCTGCCACGTCGGGATCGAGGTTGAGCTGATAGCACAGCAGGTTGAGATTTTCTTCCTCTACAGGGGAAAACTCGCCCTCGCGGGAAGCATAGGTTGCGGCTCGGGCCTGGAAAATTTGCCGGGCAGGCAAGGTCATATTGACGACCGGTACCAGGCTCAGCAATTCTTCTGCTGACTCAGTTTCTAGCTGCACGCGCAGGCGGTCCACAATGGTCGTCAGGCAAACCGTAATATGTTTAGACGTCTTTTCAAGGCGATCGCTGATGGCTTGAATACAGACTGCCATATATTCGGGCTGTGATAAGCGAATGGTGAGTCCACATAGAGTGTTGCCCTGATCGCTGTTTCTGAGGGGCGTGATCTGGTCGCTATCGGCGAGATTGAGCTGCCTTAAGTCGGCCCAAAAAGCCTTTACGGCGCGATCGCGATCGACCGGACTCAACGCCGTACCGTCTATTTTCATCACCACATGGGCTGGGTTGATGGGCTCCACCCTTTGACCACTCCGCTACCGTGCTGCATCCCGCCTGCGGCGGCAAGCTGCCACTAAGGATACTGCGTGATAGCGATTTGGGATTTGGGATTTGGGATTTGGGATTTGGGTTCCTGGTTCTTAGTACTGGGTTCTCTATTCGGCTCGCGGGCAAGCTGTCCGTTCTAAATCCCCCATCACCCCATCACTCTTTCAATTCCCTAACTCCCTAATTCCCTCATCCACCTTATCTACCCAGACACCTAGACACTCAGGCCCCTATCACTCACCTCACCTCACTTACTTCACTACCCAGCGACTTTGCCGTTGAAACGGTTGCGCTGACGAAAGTTTACGTTTGGCGAAATTCTAGCGGCCCATTTCAAATAATCGAAAAATATTGCACTAAACTGATTAAGGTTTTGTAAATCCTGAACAAAGTTAAATCGTATTTTCGTTTGCTCCACATTTCGTATGTTGAGAATCATTACCTAATTTGATGGCAACATTGGCGACGGCAAGGCTTTTTCTTGGGTTTAGTTGTTAACGCCATCCAATTTGGGTAGCCTCAGATGCGGACACTTTGCAAGCCCGATAGCAAACTCATTTTGACGGCAAGGGTATGACGGTTACTTCACAATCCCTGCAGCGCACTCTTTCCGGTATTGTTCCTTTTGATCAGTTGCCGGGAGCAGCGCTGGCGAATCTGACTCAGGGTGGCCAACTGCTACGGTATCGCATTGGCCAGCCCATTGTGCGGCCTGAAGCGCTGCCCCAACTGGTGCTCATTACGGAAGGACAAGCCCGCCTGTTGGGAGAAGACCCGCGTACTGAAAAACCTGTGACGCTGCGGCTGTTGGGGCCGGGATCTTTGTTGGGAGTGGTGGGCCTGCTGCGCGGACAGCCTTGCGAAACCGCGATCGCCTCCTCAGAACTGGTTGGTTTCCAATTTTCCATCGCGGCGTTTCAGCAGGCCTTAGAGAACCATCCAGAATTTGCGGCAGCGGTTCGCGATCGCCTTTACTTAGCAGAAGTTTTTGACTTGTTAGCGCGTCAGGTCGATGACCAGGCCAGAGATATGGGCGATTTGGCGCATCTGGCTAAGCGATCGCAGTCGGCAGGGCTAGTGCGATATTTGCCCTATGGCAAGCGTCCGGTCAATCTGTCTCAGGAAGGGGACTACACCTGGTTTGTCAGTAGCGGCACCATCATTAACCAACCGATGGGCAGCCGCCTCGATTTGGAATGGGCGAGCAACGAACTGGAGGTGATCAGCCCTCAAGGAGCGCGGCTGGTTGGCCTGCCCGATTTGCCTGTGGTTGTTCCTGCTTTGCCATCGATTAGACCGGTTGAGAGCGCGGTTGTCGAGGACGATGCCGATGAGGGAACCGCCATTCCCTATGCTCCGGAACATTTGCCCGAGCCGGAACCCGATCCTTCGGGGACGATGGCGGAATATCCCTTTGTGCGGGGCAAGGGCGAAGTAGAAGGCATGCTGGCCTGCATGGAAATGGTCAGCCAGTATTTTGGCATGCCTTTTCGGCGAGATATTATTCGCCGCATTTTAACCAACCAACGCGATCGCCTCGGCCAACTCTCGCTGCCGCTGGCGGGCAAAGTGGCGGAATTTATGGGCCTGCGCACCCAACTGACCAAGGTGCCGGCCAGCGCCATTAACCGCCTGCCAACGCCGACTTTGATTAGCTGGCAAGAAGGCTACGCTGTTCTCTATGAAACGAACGCCAAGGCCCGCATCTTAGCGGTGCCGGATGTGGGCTTAATTCAGCGATCGCCGATCGAATTTGCCGAAACCTGGGGCGATGAAGGCGAAGTCCTGCTGCTGGAAAAAACCCGCGAAACCCCCCAAGAGCGCTTTGGGTTGAGCTGGTTCCTGCCGTCCCTGAGGAAATATCGGTGGGTGCTGGTCGAAGTGCTCATCGCCTCTTTCTTTGTACAGCTCTTTGGCTTGGCCAATCCCCTGATGGTGCAGGTCATCATCGACAAGGTGATTGTGCAAAACAGCACCGATACGCTGCAGGTGCTCGGGGTGTTTTTGCTCGTCATCGCCATTTTTGAAGCGCTGCTGACAGCCCTGCGAACGTATTTGTTTGTCGATACTACCAACCGCATCGACATGGCGCTGGGCAGTGAAATTATCGACCAC
>JBCCNE010000123.1:0-10423 GCA_039026015.1 Cyanobacteria bacterium P01_C01_bin.70
GCGCGAGGAAAAGGAGCAAACATACGTTTCTTTAAGTGCCGCTGCGATCGCCGCCTCCCCTTCCCAGCTCGTCAATGCTCGATGAACACGACGACGTAGGCGATAGAGTTCGCGCTCAAGTTCATCGCCCTGGGCGTGGTCACACGCCACAAAAAATTGTTCGATACGGGGCTGATTTTGCTTAGCTAAAACCCCCAGCACATCTGGCTGCACCGGGACTTCTCGCCAGCCCAAAACGGTGAACCCCTCAGCTTTAGCAGCGACCTCGAACTCTGCCCGAGCGGCGGCGGCAGGCGCGACTGCCAGCGGCAGAAACACCATCGCAACCCCGGTAGAATCGGGCTCCAACGCGGCTTTCCACCCTTGTGATTGGGCCCAACTTTGTAGCAGCGCCCAGGGCATCGCAGTCATCACTCCAGCCCCATCACCTGAATCTTTATCGGCACAACAGCCGCCTCGGTGTTCCATACAGTCCAGCGCTTTCAACGCCTGCTGCACCAGCTTGAAGCTGGCGTCCCCCTGTTGGTCAGCAACAAAACCAACCCCGCAGGCGTCTCGTTCTTCTACCAGCGATCGTGGCCCCCACTGGAGCATACCGCTGGTGCCTTGGTGGCTAGACTGATTGAGATTCAAAGGTGTATTTCCCATGAGACGGCTATTAAACGTGATATGAACAAGGGTTGTCGCCTCAAGCGACTCAAAACTAGCCCGCTACAGCAAAACCGACTGGCCTCTTCACCAAATAATCGTTTAAGCTCAGGGGCAGATAAATGTCCCCTATAGCTCAGCAGTCAAGGAAGTCCTAACCAAGTTCTGCCGTTAAACAAGACAATTAGCCAGGTCTCACCATTTGGACGGGAGTCTAATTGCCCACGATTAAGCGGAATCTTAGCCAAATCAAAACAGGTCATCTAGAGTTATTTCTATCATGACCTGGATCAACGATTATACCCTTCTGGCTCTTTGAAGACAGAACTCCTTGATAACTACCCGATATTCTAGATATTGAAGTCAGCTTAAATTGGAACTCTGCCAGGGGCCAGAAAATATTGACAGTTATTTCATTCTGACAACGAGTGCGTCTAGTTTGCTGTGTGAATGATTACGCTTTTGGAGGAAGTTGGCTCCATCAAAATAGCGAGATCCCTCAGGAGGCAAGGTATGCAAGCGCTGCGGTCAGCGAAATGGCGGTCTATTTCGATGGTCATGGTGTTGAGTATGGGCCTAGCCAGTATCGTGGCGGGCACCAGTTCAGGACTCAAACAATCGGCGATCGCGCTATCTACCGAAACCAAACAGAATTCGCCTCGCCTGACGACGCCCCTAGGACAGCTCCCGGCTAGCCAGCAGGGCACCAGCATCATCGTCGGCAGTACGACTGTGCCTGTGCCGTGGCAGCAGCAGGGCGATCGCATCGGCATCGCTGATTTGCCCCTGATGACCCACCTGGGAGTGGATTTGCAAAACAGCACCGTTCCCGACCAGCAGCCCGCCATCTGGTTCTCAAACGAAGCAGACGCTTTGCCCGCTTGGCACAGTGGCGGCTATCGCTATCTGGATGTCAGCGCCTGGGCAGCGCAACGGGGCTGGCAACTAGTGCCCCAGGGCAATACTTTACGCCTGCAGGCACCGCTCGGCACCGTAACGGCAGGACGGCGAGGGCAACAGGAGTGGGGCGATCGCCTGGTATTAGACGTTGATCGCCCAGTGCTATGGAGCTTTGATGAAGACGCTACCGCCTTTACCCTGACGCTTCAAGCGCGAGCGGGCAGCAGCTTTGATGCCAGCACGTTGACTACAGGGGCGGGCAAGGAGCTGAATTCGCTACAGATCGTTGCTCAAGGGGGACAGATTCAGATTCGCGGCACCTTTAAGGAAACGTCGCGCCCCCGCGTGTGGAGCTTGCCCAATCCGAATCGCATTATTATTGACATTAGCCAAGCTGATGTGGTGCCGCGCGAAATTCGCTGGGCCCCGGGCGTCTTGTGGAAACAACAGTATCTCAATGCCGGTGGACGTCGCTTTCCCGTACATCAGATCTGGCTGGGCCTGAACGATAACACCCGCCTAGAGCCGATCTGGGGCAATGCCAATCAGCTCCCCGGCATCACGCCCCTCAAGACGATGGCGATGAATGCTCGGGCCTATATTGCCATCAACGCCGGATTCTTTAATCGCAACAATCAACTACCGCTGGGGGCAGTGCGAAAAGAGGGACAGTGGATTTCAGGACCAATTTTGGGACGGGGGGCAATTGCCTGGAGCGCCCAGCGCCAATTTGTCCTCAGTCGCCTGTCTTTGACCTACGCGCTGACCACTACAACCGGCGACTCCTTCACGGTGAACCATATCAACAGCGGCTACGTGCAGGCGGGCATTGGCATGTATACTCCCGCTTGGGGCAGCACTTACACACCGATTGCTGATGGTGAAAGGCTGATTGCAGTCAGAGGCGAGCGCGTGGTGCAGCAAACGACCGCCGGAGCCGCTAGTACCGGCGCTTACGAAATTCCGCCAGACGGCTATTTGCTGGCGCTGCGCTCCTTTAATTCAGCAGCCCAATCTCTACCCGTCGGCACAACGGTCAGCCTTAGTCCCGACTTACGTCCGCCCAGTTTTGCCAACTTGCCAACGGCGGTGGGGGGTGGCCCTATTCTCGTGCAAAATGGCCAAATCAACGCCAATGCTAGAGCGGAAGGATTTAGCGAGGCCTTTGCGGCCCAGGCCGCCCCTCGCAGCGCGATCGCGATCACCCCGGACGGCAACCTGATCTTGGTTGCCATTCACTACAGCCCCGGAGGACGCGGCCCAACGCTGCGGGAAACCGCCCAAATTATGCAGCAGTTGGGCGCCCGCGATGCTCTTAATCTAGACGGGGGCAACTCCTCTAGCCTGTATCTTGGCGGCACCATCATCAACCGCCACGGCAGCACCGTCGGTCGCGTACACAACGGCCTCGGCCTCTTTCTCAACGCTCAAGAATAATAAAGCGTGCGATTGAGTTCAGAGTTTCAGAATACAAAGTTCGGAGTTAGTTTCTGGCTCTCCGTGGTTGGCTTTTCGTGGTTGGCTTTTCGTGATTGGGTTCCCTGGCAATCCATATGCACCTAGAGGTCTATTCCGCTGAGTCAATAAAGTCCTCATCGGCCTCTACAGATCCGGGTTCCGCAGCCTCTGGTTGCCCGGCTGCCTCACTATCTGCAGGAGCCGATTCCTCACCTTCAACCTCTGGAGCCGTCACGCTTTCCTCAACTGTCGCGAGCTGACGTACCTGATCTTTGAACTGAGCGGGCGCCAGTTCTTCTGCCTGCTTAAACAGCACCGCCGCGTCCGGTTCTCTGCCGGTATCCCTTAAGACCAAAGCCTTAGCCAACACAGGACGAAAATCATCTTCTGCAGCCTCAATGGCCTCATCATAGAGGCGCAGAGCAGCGTCAGTATCGCCTTCTTCAACATAGACCTGAGCCAGCAGCAGTTGCACCGACCCCACATCGATCGCGCCTGGAGTGACTTCGTTGACCTGTAGAGCTGACTGTAGTGTGTCCTGCAAAAGCCCGACTGCAGCCTGGGGACGCTGCTGCTGGATCAACAGGGCGGTCAAGCTTTGTAAAGCATCCATATCGCCTGGGCGCTGGGCCAACACGCTGCGATAGGCATCAGCAGCGCCCTCTAAATCACCGATATCTTGCTTAGCTTGCCCCAGCAAGATCCGATATTCTGGCGTGTCGGGATTCAGCTCCGCCAGCTTTTCCAGCGGCTCTACCACACCTTCTCGATCACCCAGTTGAATCCGAGCTTCTATCAACCCCTCAATCGCCGTCTGATTGTCGGGTTCTCGTTCCAGCACAAGCTCATAGCCTCTGGCCCGATCCTCTAGCTCTGCTTGGGCATCCGAGGCTCCAGATGAGCCATTATTGGTGGGAGTTGCTGTCGAAGTGTGATTGCCCCCAGCAGTCAAAAATGGCAGCACCGACAAGGCCAAAAAGGCTCCAACAGCAACCACCAGGACACTAATAACCAACCAACGGTTGCGCTTAACAGCCACAGGCAAGGTTCCGAATTCAACGTGAATTATCTTAGCGCCTTCATCCCATAATCCAAGCTTTGGGTCAGATAATCATCAGACAAAATTCTTGCTGATTGCTTGGTCACGGCCAAAAACAATACGGATTTTGCCTTGGCCATGACGCAGAAGGGAGAGGGTGTAGCTTAAAATTTTTATCCGCCACCTTATAAAGAATTGAAAAAGAATTGGCTGGGGCAGGATCTCGCGGGATACAAATGGCAATGCTAACCTTGAGTGAATAACCCCCATCCTGTCTATCAATAAGGTGGGAGTTTGAGGTTCAGGAGGATCCGAAGATCCATGAGTGCAGCGGAGAATCAACCCCCAAAAGCGTCATCGCCTCCAGGCAATGATAAATCGTTAAGTCCCCGCCCTAAGCGGCCTTCATTACGCCAGCCGCCACCACGACCGGACGCTATAGATCCAAGGCCGGACGTTACAGAGCCAAGGCCGGAAGCTACAGCTCCTAAAGTTTTGAGGCCCAAGCCTGGCGCGGCCGTTGTCTCTGATCCGGTGGTTCCGGAAGCAGTTTCGGAAACGGCTCCAGCGACAGCCGAAGCACCTCCTAAAATTCCAACCAATCATCCGATCGCGCCGCCTAGCGAACCCATGCAATATCGAGCGATTGGCCTGGTAAAAGGAACTTATCAGCCTTCTGAAGAGCAGCTCAACCGCGGCGATATTGTGACCGAAGATGGCACGACGGTGAGTGCGGTGCTTTTAGGCCGCGTTACTAGTCTGATTAAGAAGCATATTGACTTGACAGCTTCTCACCTTTGGGTAGTTTATCCTCGCACTCGACAACCGGCTGAAGATGAAGAGGAGAATGCCACCGAAAGCGGTCTCCACCTGCAAATCGTGGGCGTTTGGGAGCCCGACACTCTGGGTCTCCCGGGTGAAAATCCCAAGACCAAAGCCGATTCCAATGGCGAAACTGACGAGACCGACTCCGTTAGTGATGAGACCAATGCAGAAGCCTCTGAAGCGACTGAGATCGCTACCGCTGTATCGGCTGAGCCAGTTGAGCCGACTGCCGACACCGCTGGCTTAGCGGTAGACGCGCCACCAGTAGAAGAGGAATCCTTGGAGGCGGTAGAAGAGCCCTCTGAGAACTATTTCTCGATTCGCGGTGAAGTGCTGAACTACGACGAAGAGTCAGAAATAATTCTTGTCAAAATTGTGCAGGGATCCAAGCGCTCGGGTAAGCCACCTAAAGCCTTTAAGCTCAATCTTTTCGGCCAAATTACTGGTAAAACGGTGGGCTATTTTTGGGAGTTTGACATTGAGCGTCAAAGCGAAAAGCTGGTCGTCACTGAGGGGCGCCCTATTCGCATGGTGCCGCCTAAAAAGAAAAAGAAGCGCAAGTCATTTGGGCCGCGACGGGGGCCACGGGGGGCAGGAGATCGGCCCAGCCGCCCCAGTCGCAATACGGAAAAGCCGCGTATTCGGCCGCCGGCACCGGTCAAGTCCAATCCCTTGTAAGCAACTGTTGGTGATCGCTGCTTTCACGAGCATTTACGGTTCATTCACGTTATCGAGTCGCCGTCCGATAGCGCTGCTTCAGCGAGCGCAGATACTTGAGCCACCAGTTTGCAGGTTTGCCATAAAACGCGAAGATATCACCGAATGCTTGATTGGCATACTGGTGATGAATCCAGTGGCGTTCAGGCGTTGTGATATAAAGCATCTGGCATAGCTTACTGAGCCAAGCCGGTCGATGCTGAGCAGCAAAAAAACGATGCCGCCAAATCACATGCAGCTCCGCTAACAACAATCCTAAACCGACGCCCCAGGGCGAAATCTTCCATAACAGAGGAATAAATACGAAATAAGGAAGAGCACTCAAAAAGCCGTCGATCAGCGCCAGGGGCTGACGATTTTTAATGGCATAGCGAATAAAGCTCCGTTCAGAGCTGTGGTGAACAATGCTGTGAAACTTACCAAAGACGTGTTCGGGCACGTGATAGCCAAAAGTCGCAACAAAATCGCCCAGCAGCAACAGCAAGACAGCTGCCATAAGCAAACGCGCGCAGTCCATGATTCTCCCCCTGGTTCAGCCTGAACGCACGCTAGCAGGCGATTGTTAATAAGCACTTAACAATTTATTTAGAAGTGGTTTAGACGAAGTTGTCTCTTGATAGCGTCTAGAAGCAGTCGCTGCTGTTGGCTGCTCATACTACCGAAAGTAGATGATGGTGTCTGCCACTCGATCTCAATAAAGGTTTAATAGAGCATTCACAACAGGACGGCATCGAAGGTCTTTATGGCAGAACGTCGGGCTTAAGCGCCGCTGAAATTTTTGCGTCAATATAGAAACGTGAATCTGAAGACTGCGCCCCGTTCTCTCACATCAATTGCGCCCCAACACTCGCGCATGATTGCTTTGTGTTAAGCAGGCGCTTATATTTCTACGGTCGTACCCAGTCTTTTGCTAAAACCATCTAGCAAGGAATTTGATTGTCAGCCCCTATGTATACCCTCAGTCCGTTTACATGCGCTCGGTTGCAGCGACTGCCTAAGCAACCTGTTGTTTGGGAAGGCGATCGCCGGTCGATTGCCGAGGGGATGTTAGACGCTTTTGGCTATGACGATAGCCTGCCCGATGGTGATGAGGAGGCCAGCGACTGCATTATCTGGGTTGACGGCACCGAAGGTGCCCTGAGAGCCGTCACCATTATTCCTGCCGACACAGGCCATGAGGCAGTTGTGAGAACTTTGCTGCAGGCAATGGAGCATCCCCAAGGCGCGATGCCACCGGCACGGCCACAAAAAATTGTAGTGAGCGATCGCGAAATTCATTTTTATCTCCGAGGCGCGCTGCAGGACCTCGACATCGTGGTTGACCACACTGACTCATTGCCGATTATTGACGAGATTTTTGAGAGCCTACAGCAATCTGATGATGCCACAGCGCCGACTTTGCCAACCGACTGGGAAGAAGCGCTTAACCACCAAGCCCAGAAAATTTGGAATAACGCCCCTTGGAACCATCTGGGAGACGATCAGATTATCGAAATCAATCTCAATCATTGGAGCCTCAGCAAACTGTATGTGTCAGTTTTAGGCATGGCGGGCTTGGAATATGGCTTGCTAATCTATCGCTCTCTAGAGTCGCTGACCCAGTTCCGCAAAACCGCCACAGAAAACAACCTCACGACACGTCAAATGCAGCAAGCCTTCTTATCGCAGGATTGCTTGTTTCTCAATTTTGATCTGGTGAGAGAGAACGCTGAGCCGCCTCTCTTTAATCTGCCTTGGATGCAATCAGCCCCTTCGGAAGTTATTCCTGAGTTTGGCAGCCTGCATCCTCTAGAGGGCCTGAGGCATAAGCTGGAGCTTGAAGAGGCCGCTGCGTTACGGGTTTGCCTAGAAGGCTTAAATCGTTTTTTTCAGGCTCACGAGGCGGCGTTAAGCCAGGCCGATTTTCCTGAAATTTCGAGCACCTATCGGCTGCCCAATCCGCTGAGTTCAGCTCGCCTGGCAGTGCAGGTTTCTACCTGTCCTGATATCACGGCTCAGCTGGCAGTCGCAGAGGGCGTTAGTAGGGCTGAGAGCGCCTTGCCAGGGCTGGAGCAGCCGCGATTCCGCGATGACTATGTGCCAGAAGGCACCATGGTCTTACTGACTCGCCTGTCTAAGGGCACTCTAGAAGCGCTGCGACTGAGCAAACAGTATCAGACCAGTGCTCAATCCCCCAGCGACCTGGCCCTAATGCCGGTGGTGGCAATTCAAACCTCTCGCCCTAAGGCCAAAAAGCTTGCAGAGCAGCTGCAGGCTGCTGAGGGTATTGAAGCGATCTGTTTTAATCCTGGCAGCGATCCGATGTCAGGCGATAGGCTGCAACTTGGCCTGCTGCATACTGGCGACGGTGACTTTCATTTATTTATCGAATTTTTGTCGGAAGATGCCCACGATAATAAGCTGCTCGCCCAGTGGCAGCAATGGTGTCAAGCGAGCAGCGGCTATTGTGGCGTTATGATTGCCTCGGGAGTCACTGGAGCGGCTCGTGGCAAACCCGGTCTCAGAGAGAGCGTCGCGTTTTTTGAAACCACTCTAAAGACCCCGGAAGAACTCAGCATTCCTCCATTACAGATGAGCTACGCCCTTGACTGGGAGTAGGGGTAGAGGAGGGCTAAGTTGCACACTTTGTTTCTGCCTGCTGACGTGACAATAACCAGCTATCGACAACACCGCTATGCCTCTTCACACGCCCCGATGCTTACCCAGGTGCTGGAACCGTCTTCCCAATGCTCTTTCTTCCAGATGGGAGTTCGGTAGCGTGCTAGCTAAGTTGGATCAATCTTATGTGCTTTCAGTCTCTTTAGCTTATCAACAAGATCTTTCTTATGTCTTGCTCTGTAAGGGGTTGACATGCCTGAAAGCCTTCCGAACTCTATTTCTCTGCTTTTTTCTTTTTTGTCCAACCAAGTTGTTCAAGTTGTCCTGCAACTCTGAGATAGCCAGCACAATAGGTTCACAGCCCTGCCGAGCATTTGGACAACCTCTCAGTAAGTTGTCCAGGTCAGGCTGACATCTTCAAAAGAACCGCTCTTTAGAAAGGGCCTGACAAATTTACTCAGGAGATGCTAGTCGTTGCCGCTGTCTAGTGGTGCGAACTGGAGCAGCTCTCACAAGAGAAGGCAGCCGAAATTGCTGGGTTGAATCATACGGAATTCATCCCAGCACTGACCCGATCTCAAGTTTCCCCACGCCCACACACAGAGGCAGATATTGGGCGAGAGGTGAACCAGGATGCTCTGGTGAGAATCCGCAGTAGTCCCAGAGTTAATCCAACAGAGCTTGGTCTATCCGACAGCACCACACTCATTCGTGAGGATCGCGATCTCTGAGCGTGTCATTTCGTTTTAAGCAGCAGTAATTGCTTGATTTCTGGCCTGTTGTTTGAGCTGTTCGACCAGATTGCGTTGTACTCTAATTCGGCAATCATCAAAGGTGACTGAGTCTGGGTCGAGGAAATGGGCGATCGCTAGCTCAATCACAAACTCTGAAGGAACCTCAGTATCGCTGGCGTATTGCTTGATTGGAATGTGTAGATAAGCGGACAGATCGGCTAACAGACTTGTGTCATCACTAGACGGTTGCCTGTTTTTGAGCAAGGCAACATCCAGCTCAAGAAAACGAATGATGACCAGCTCAATCACTGACTGGGGGGATAACCCTGCTTCATGTGCATAACTCAACAGGGCTGACCGTATACCATCCGGCAGGGAGTCCAAGATGCGATTATTGGAAGCTGGGTTAGTTATGGCCATTGTTCTAGTCCTCCATAGCGATGCGCTCGTTGTAGGGAGGTAAAAGTTGCCGGATGATGATCTGCTCTAGCTGCAATGATAGCCGAATCCATTTGAAGGATAGAGTGGCAACTGCAATCCGGATATCGTCGGGACTCATGCGATCAATCAATGCCCATCCCAAAGCCTTATGTCCGCCTCTGAATCGACTTCTCACGTTACCCGATTTACCAATATAGAGAATGCCTTGAGTCCTATGTTTGACAGCATAAATGCCAGGCCGAGGTGGTAGGTCGTTGAATTCTCTCGTCAGTGGAAAACAATTGTCGAACTCTATGTCACTTAGCGCTTCAAGTATTCGTAGAGCCTCTGCTCGCAGAGAATTTGGATAATCATCCATCGACCTAACTCAGTACAAGCCTCCCTGCATATTCATCGCCGGGATTGTAAGCATATCTTGACACTGAGGCAAGATTTGGCGTGCCTATTGCCGATCTAACCGAGTGACGATAGCCTTTTCTAGCCGCTGCTGTTCACCAGCTTCATGAGCTTTTGGAACTCGGTTCTGTCATCTTCTCGACTAGAACGACCAGACTCTATATCAACCAGGACTTCCTCTGCACCGGCTTCCCTGACACGGGCTATATGTTGCTCCAGAGCAGAGCTATTGTCACTTTGTTCTCGGCTGCTGACGCGACAGTAACCATCGACGACACCACTATTCCTCTTCGCAGGCACCAATGCTAACCCAGGTGCTGGAGCCGTCATGCCAATGCTCTTTTTTCCAAATAGGGGCGTTGTGCTTCAGGGTATCGATCGCATACCGACAAGCCTCAAACGCTTCCCCACGATGGGGACAGCCGATCGCGACCAGCACGCTGATTTCGCCGATGGTGAGTTTGCCGGTACGGTGGTGGATGACGATGCGAGTGACGTCCGTCCACTGCTGACGGATTTGCGCCGCGATTTGCTTAAAGACTTCCAGGGCCATTGGCTCATACGCCTGATATTCCAAACAGGAGACGGCGCGGCCTTCGGTATTGTCACGCACCATGCCGCTCATGACAACGATCGCCCCATTGCGCGAATCATCCGCCAGGCGATA
>JBCCNE010000124.1:0-10387 GCA_039026015.1 Cyanobacteria bacterium P01_C01_bin.70
AACGTTTTGCATTTGCCGTACGCAGTCATTGGGGGATTGAAAACCAGCTTCATTGGTGTTTAGATGTCGCTTTTGACGAAGACTACTCACGCATTCGCTCTGGTCATGCCCCGGAAAATATGACGTTGATGCGCAAAATTGTGCTCAACCTGCTGTCCAAAGAGACTTCTACTAAGGTGGGTCAGAAAGCCAAGCGTCTTAAAGTGGGATGGGATAACGACTACCTGCTCAAAGTCTTAACCGCTTGAGTATGCGTTCGCCCTGTGCGAAATGTAAGTTAAAGTATCTTGGCACCTCGTTCGTCTGTAAGATGAATTAGGTTTTTTTAGAAAAGAGCAACGATTGCGGGACAACCCTTATAGAGTGCGCGATCGCTGTTAACAATCACAGCTAGAACTATGGGCAAGCGAAAATCATCACAGTCGCAGGGAGCCGGTGGCAATCGCGTCGTCTATTCAGAATTCGCCACCCAGCGCCCGGCAGCCACTGAACGGGCGATTGCTGACCTGCCCCCGAGCCAGCAGACTGTCAAGGTCGAGGTCAGTCGTAAAGGCCGGGGTGGCAAAATAGTGACGGTGATTAGCGGCTTTCAGCATCGACCGGATACGCTTAAAGCCTTAGCCAAAAAGCTCAAAGCTCAATGTGGCACTGGCGGCACCGTCAAAGACAACACCATTGAAATCCAAGGCGAGCAGGCTGATACGGTGTTGGCCGCGCTGCATAAAGCCGGATATACGGCAAAGCGGAGTGGCGGTTAATGGCTCCCCATCACGACCCATCCTCAAATCGATTCGTCAGCATGAAGCTCTCTCCCGCCTCCCAAAGATTTTTAACGGGCATATTGCTGGGGCTAATCTTGGCCGCTACGGTTGCCGCCTTGTTTCCATTACTGTCCTATTCCGCTGTGGGGCCTAGCCGCCATCACGACCGGATTGCCCATGCGATCGCCGCGCAACAGCCTGACTTGGCGCTTGAGGAGACAAGCGATCGCGATACGCTACAGGTGCTTTCCCCAGACATTTCCTATCCGTTACCGAGTGATCTTGAAGGGCACTGGGCGACGGACTGCATTAATGGATTGGCGCGTCAGGGAGGGGTCGTTCTTAACAACAATCTAGACTCACTGCCGCCCTTCAATGCTGAGTTAGTGGACACGGCTAGGTTCTATCCCAACGACCCAGCTCCTTGGGAGATAGTCATCACCATGCTGAACCGGAGTTTCCCAAATTTGGCCGCCTATGGGGGAGCTTCCGCGCTGGAGACGGCTTTGGGAATGGCGACTCCAGTGAATATGCTGTACACCTATCCGGCAGAATACTATCGACCCGAACGTTTTATTACGCGAGCGGAAGCGATTACGGCGCTGGCGGCAAAGACGCAGCTGCCCTACGTGGCGCGAGCGAATGAATTGCTGGTGGCTAGTCTGCAAGATGGAGATCGCGTCCCCCCCTATGCCCGTGAAGGCGTCGCCGCTGCCTTGGCGGCGGGCGTTTTAGTGAATGCCGACAGTCCTCAGCGAGTCGATAGTTTTGCGCCAATTACCCGAGGGGAGGTGGCGGCACTCATTTGTCAGGCCAGCCCTAATGCTCGCCTGACAAATACAATCGCATCCGCTTGGGTGGCGTCCCCCGCAGCGCTACCTTCCCAAGCGGAACCCGAGGCCGAAGTACGCGGCGTGTGGCTGACCAATATTGACAGTGACGTGCTGTTTTCCCGTGAGGAAATGGCCGCCGGTATTCAGCGCCTCAAGGCGATGAATATCAACACCCTGTATCCGGTGGTGTGGAATATGGGGTATACCCAATATCCTAGTGCGGTGGCTGAGCGCTATTTGGGCCGAGCCCGCCGTCTCTGGCCCGGAGAAAATCCTGCTTTTGAGGCTGACCAGGGCGATCGCGACATGCTGCAAGAGCTGATTGAACTGGCCCACGCCGAGGGCATGGCGGTCATTCCCTGGTTTGAGTTTGGCTTTATGGCCCCGGCTGACTACGCGATGCGCAGCGAACATGCTGACTGGTTTACTCAGCGCCGCGACGGCAGCCAAGAGATTCCGATGGGAGCGGAGACCTTTACCTGGATGAATCCTTTTCATCCGCAAACGCGGCGCTTACTGCTAGAGCTAATCGGTGAAGTGCTAGACAATTATGATGTCGAAGGGGTGCAGGTGGATGACCATTTAGGTCTGCCGGTCGATATGGGCTACGATCCTTTCACAGTTGCCCTCTATCGCCAAGAACATAATGGCAGCGCGCCCCCCGATAACGAGAACGAGGCTGAGTGGATGCGCTGGCGGGCCGATAAAATTACGGATTTTATGAGCGCTGTGCGCAGCCTGATTGATCGCCGTCAGCCGGGTGCGCTGCTGTCGGTATCGCCTAATCCGTACCCTTTTTCTTACGCTCAATACCTGCAGGACTGGCCCACGTGGGAAGCCGATGGCCTGCTGGATGAAATCATCGTGCAGATTTATCGAGACGATCTTGAACGCTTCGTATGGGAGCTGAACAAACCTGCCACCGCCACCGCTCGTCGGCGCACTTCCACCAGCATTGGCTTGCTGAGCGGTCTCAGGGGCCGCCCCACCGACGTCGATTTGTTGACTCAGCAGCTAGAGTCAGTCCGCGATCGCAGTTACGCGGGCGTTTCATACTTCTTTTACCAAAGTCTTTGGACGCCGGGCAGAGAGACTTCAGAAGAGCGCGATCAGCAATTCCGAACGTCTTTTTCACAAGCCGTTGCCCGCCCCTAGACTAGGCTATTAGGCTATAGGCAGATGGCCTGTCGCCTCCTCGTTATCTCTGTTCAGCACTCGGCGATGTGGCGATGAGTTGGACGGCATCACCGATTGCCAGTCGCAAACGGGCGTGTGCGCTGCTGCCGTTGACGGCAATTTCGACCCAACCATGGCTGCCAATCACTGCGATTGCATGACCTACTTCGACTTCGCCGTAAGTTCTACCCAGGGGCATTTCCACTGCTCCCACCTGCATTTTCCAAGCGCTTTGGCTTACCGCAACAGCCGAGATATTAGTAATGATGTTGCCGAAATGGTCGATATGCTGGGCGCAGCCTACAATCTTGCCCTGAGTAATCTGGGGCTGAGGAATCGCAATCCGTAATAGTGAGTCGAGCGCAATCGGCTCGCCCAGGTCACTCAGGGCTACCCCATTCGCAAGATGAGCGGCCACCGGGGCAAAAATGTCGCGCCCATGAAAGGTCTGGCTGGGCTGGGGTGATCGCCAAAATTTGGATTCAGTCAGTTCGACGACCTTTATGATTGAGGCGCTGTCTAGTACCCCACTTAAGACGCCATTGTCGGGGCCGACCAGATAACTCTGTGAGGTTTGCACTGCGATCGCTCGCCGCGCAGTTCCCACCCCAGGATCAACCACTACCAAATGCACAGTTCCCTCAGGGAAGTACGAATAAGCATTGAGCAGTGTAAACCTAGCTGCCGCTAGATTTTGGGGAGGAATGTCGTGGGTCAAATCGATCAGGTGAGCGGTTGGACAGATCCCTGCTATGAGCCCTTTCATGACCCCCACATAGCCGTCGCGATAACCAAAATCCGTCAGCAGGGTAATCACAGGAGACATATTGCAGGAACTAAAATTGCCTGAAGTGCCTCTAGCATCGCAGATTTTAGTTACCTTTGCCGCTCACTGCAGCCGGGGGCTCCTTAAAGCGGCTCCTTGATGCTTTTTTCCCGAGAGCGCTGAATCTCGCTTCCTCCAGAGAGGCTCTGAACTTTTATGTTCGAGTAGGACTGCTCACGACGCGATCGCGACCCTCGGCTTTTGCCCGGTAAAGCGCGTCATCAGCGATTTTGATCAAATCGTCCGGCCCCCTAAAAGGATGCGGCATCATCACTGCGACGCCTAAACTCATCGTGACAAACTGACTAACCCGTGAGCCCTCATGGGGAATTTTGGCCCGGAGTATCATCAAGCGAATTTTTTCGGCTACGGTTTCAGCGCCCTCGATATCCGTTTTAGGAAGCACAATCACAAACTCTTCGCCACCATAACGGGCTACTATATCGGCCGGACGTTTAATAGCACTTCGCAAGATGCCAGCGACTCGCCGCAGGCAGTCGTCGCCAGCTTGGTGTCCATAGATATCGTTGTAGGCTTTGAAATGGTCAATATCGGCCATGATTAGCGCGATCGCGGCTTGTTCGCGCAGGAGCCGTCGCCACTCTTGGCTCAAAAACTGCTCAAATCGCCGCCGGTTGGCCACTCGGGTTAGACCATCTAAGTACGCAAACTGCTGGAGCTTGCGATTTGCTTGGGTCAGATGACGGTGCAAGTGCTCGCGCTGCGTAGCGCTACTAATGATTGCGCCAATAGTTTCTAACAAGCGCTGCTCTTCTGGCCGCCATTCCCTTGGCTGGCGCGACTGAGCAGAGAGCAAGCCCCAAAGTTGCTCTTCTTCGAGCAGCGGAATAGATAAATCGGCACCAATATCAAAAAAATCTAGAAAAATGAGTTCCGATTCGCTGAATGCCTGCTGATAGATATTGCCAACAGCGACTGGATGGCCTGAGCGGAATTTCTCTAAATATACGGATTTAACTGACCAGGGGTGGCGCATTTTCCACTCCAGCATGGACTTTATTCCAGGAATATTCGCCTCTGAAACAACCTTTCCAGCCTGCTCGCGAAGATCAATAATGACTAACCGATCAACCTCTAAATGATCTCGAACCGCCTCGATGACTGTCGGCAAAACTTCTGCAAGATGCTCTGAGCGGCTCATCGACTGAGAAATGTTAGACAGTAGGCGATCGCGGCGCATCTGGTGCAACAGTCGCTCTTGGGCTGCCCGTTGATCAGTAATGTCAAAAGTCACGCCTACCATGCGAATTGTCTTGCCTGCAGCATTGCAGAGCACTTGTCCACGTTGCCGTAGCCAGCGGGTTGGGCCTGCTACAGAGGTGATTCGAAACTCGGCCGCAAACTGTCGTGGTGGCTGCATGGCTTGGTCAACTGCCGTGTTGAAACAAACGCGATCGCGCTCATCCACCATCACCAAAAAGGTTTCTGGACTGCCGTCAAAACTGCCCGGAGTCATGCCAAACAATTGTTCTTGAGGAGAAGACCACATCATCTCATTGCTGTCAAACTGCCATTCCCAGGTGCCAACGGCAGCGGCTTCAAGAGAGTGTCGAAAAAAATCACTCTCTGTCTGCAGCAGTTCGGTCGTATGCTTGTGAGCAGCAATGTCGCTGATGATCAAACAAACACTGATAATCGTTTGGCCCTGACATTGAGGAATAATATTGACTTGTTTGTACTGTAAGCGAGGTTCCAGACCGCTAATCGGCACACACAAACTAGCCGCTTCGCCCCTAAATGCTTGCTTGAGAGCACCATATAACTGTTGGTAGAGCACAGGGCCGACTACTGACTGCAGCGGCTGCCCGTTGACAGTATCCGTCGTCGCCTGAAAAGCCCTGAGATAGGCGCTATTAGCAAAAATATGGCCCTCTTGCTGATCTAAATAGGCGATCCAACTGGGAACAGCGTCAGCAATTTGATGCAACTGTTGAGTCGTTTGCTCAACTATTTGCTTCGTAAGATGTTGCGGGGTTAAGTCGCGACTCAAGATCACCCCGTATTGCACACTACCAGCTTCATCTCGCAAGGGCAGTGCTCGCATTGCCAAACAGCGCGAGCGCTGTTGCCGATCAATATAAAGAAGGGTGGTTTCTTGTACCGTCCGACCTTGCAGAGCCTGTACACAAGGATAATTGGCGGGTTCTAAGAGGGTGCCGGTCGCGTCCTTAAGGGACAGCATTTCTAATCCGCAAAACTGCTGCTGATGCGCTTTGAAGTAATCCTCTGGAGTGTTGAAGCCAAAGCTTTCAGCGGCAGATTCGTTGGCATAAATTAGGTGGCCTTGGGCATCAAAAATCTGAATTCCGTCACTCATCTGCTCCAGCATGGGCAGAAAATTTGCCAACAAGGAAGTCGCAAGCGGCTTGATATTGCCAAACATGCAGGTTTTGTCAATTGTCAGGCCATCGGGTAAAGGCCAGGGATGGGGTAAAGAGAAATGTACCAAGTCCAAAACTATTTGAAAGGTTTACTTGTGGAGTGACACCAAGCAAATTGACCGGCAAATTGGTTACAAGCGCCTGTGCTAATTAACCGAGACCGTGCTGTAACTGGGACTGCCGTGATATGCCGAGCCGAGCCCACCGAAGAAAGCAAGTTCAACATCATGTGGACCCATGGTAGCCAACGCCTTAAAAGCGAGACTAGACGTTTGATGCCTAAAGGAGCCTTATAGAATTTATGCCCACAAAGATTCTTTATCCTCTATGAGAAGTGATAAATATTTGCAATATGCCCAGGTTACACTCTAAGTGTAAATACTTGTAACAATTCGAAATAGAATCTGTAATTTAGATTCAGCTACTTAACTGCTTTATTGCGTTTTTATTCTGACCTGTCTGCCTCCGCTACACTAAGTGATATGTCTGTTCTCCTAAATAGTTTTGTCCTTGCCATTGTCGTTAACCCCCACCGAAATAAAGTGCTTGCTGTTGCTGCTCAAGTACCCCGAGTATCGGGCAACGGCAGCGATGTTGCAGCCTCAAACTAAGCTGTCAGTACGACAGTGCGATCGTCTTTGGAAGCGGCTGCAACAACTAGGACTCGTTGATTTTGAAGTTGTGGTGACGCGGTTTGGTCTGAGTGCGACTGGTCGCACGCTGCTACAACTTGATCGATCAGTTCTGCCAGTGACACCGGATGAGAAGTGTATCTTGCAGTCTTGTCGCAATCGCAGTGTTCACCCTGCGCAAATCAGTGCTAAAGTGCCGCGTGACTGTCGCCAATCGCTGCTGGCTGCCCTCGCGCAACAAAAGCTGATCCGGGTGACGCAGCAAAAACTTGAAAATGTTTGGCTGACCGGCAGAGGGCAGGCTTTTTTGCGGTACGAGTTTGCGCCCCAAGGAAATGCGCCAGCTGTGAGCTGGACCTTGCTTAGCGACTATTTGCAGTTCATGCGTCAGGTCGATACCCAAGCAGCCGTGTTGGTTTGTCCCTCAATTGCACCGGTTGCGATCGTCCCCTCCACTGCGGTTGACTCGTAGGTCGGTACGTGGCATTTTGGGCTCGGTGGCTAGCGGCCTAGAAAGTTAACACTTCCCTCCGAACGGAAGTTGCCTCGCCGTTGTTTTAGTCTTAGCAACCTGTTTATTGCAATCGATGTTGGCCTGTCATTCCCCGCCTCCCCTACAGCCTGGTGATGAACTGTTTGTGGTCGCCCCCAGTGGCGCACTGCGAGAGTGGACAGCCCTGCAGGCCGGGATCGTCCTCTGGGAGGCACAGGGCTATCGGGTAAAGTTGTTGCCCGGACTAGACGAACAGTGGGGCTATCTGGCTGGCTCAGATACTCACCGTCGTCAACAACTGCTCACCGCTTTGCAAGCCCCACAGTGCCGCGGTATCCTCTGCGCTCGAGGCGGCTTTGGCGGCACTCGCCTGTTAGAATCCTGGCATTGGCCTCCAGGTCAAGCTAAGTGGCTAATCGGGTTTTCGGACATTACGAGCCTGCTATGGAGTTTTGCTAATCAAGGCTGTGGGGGAATACATGGCCCGCTACTGACGACCCTGCGCCAAGAACCAGACTGGTCACGGCAAAGATTGTTCAATTGGGTGGCCGGGCGAGAAGTTGCCCCGCTGCAGGGACAGGTTTGGCACCCAGGCAGAGTAAGTGGGCCGCTACTGCCAGCCAATTTGACAGTGGCGACTCATCTTCTTGGCACAACCCATGAGCCTAACCTTCAGGGGGCGATTTTGGCGTTAGAAGATGTCACTGAAGCCCCTTATCGTCTTGATCGCCTGTTGACTCACTGGCGCATGATGGGTAAGTTGGCTGCGATCGCTGGAATTGCTGTTGGCCGCTTTAGCCGCTGCGACCCGCCAGAAAATATCCCCAGCCTAGATGTTGAGACAGTGCTGCGCGATCGCCTGTGTGATCTAGGCATTCCAGTGGTCGCAGGGCTGCCCTTTGGCCATGATGGGGTAAATGCGGCGTTGCCAGTCGGGGCGATCGCGACGCTTGATGGCAATGTGGGTACTTTGACTCTCCACCGCTCGGCCCCAGCACTTGACTCACCTGCAAAATTAGAACTATGACAGTTGCCCAAACTGCAATGTTTCAAACGACTCGAAGACGTTTGGCCCTCTGGTATACCACGGTCACTGCTGTGCTGTTGCTGCTGTTTGCTAGCGGTGTTTATCTCTATGTACGCATGACCCTAGTTGAGCGAGTTGATGACACTCTCAACCATGTGGTCGAAATTGTGCAGCGATCACTGGTGATTGAGCCGGGAAGTGCAATCGGCGAGCAAGTGTTAACCACGGTCAGTGAAGTGCAGCCTCCCTTACGGGTCAATGTGGAGGCCAGCTTTCGCGACAATGCGACGGCTACCGAAGACGACCACATTGATTTGGAATGGTTTAGCCCCACAGGCGCATTGCTGTGGTCAACTCTGTCAGAACCACTTAATCTGTCGGTCAAGGTGAACCCCCAGGGAGAGACCGTACCCATCAATAACGATCACGTCGTTCGTCAAGTCACTGAAAGAATTGTGGCGGGAAACCAAATTTTGGGCTATCTGCGGGTGAGCCATCCCTGGTTTGAAGTCACTAAGCCCAGTCGCCGACTGTTGCAAGACTTGTCCCTTGGCATCAGTTTGATGATCACGGCGGTGGCTACCATTGGCTGGCTCTTGTCGGGCATTGCGATCGCCCCAGTGCGCGACTCTTACCAACAGCTCAAGCAATTCACTGCCGATGCTTCCCACGAATTGCGTAATCCAATCGCGGTAATTCAAACCAATGTACAGGTGGCTCTGGCTGACCCCGAGCCCGATACGATCGCTCAACAGCAACAGCTTCAAGTGATTGAACGCTTGACTCGGCGGTTAGGGCGGTTGGTTGATGACCTGTTATTCTTAGCGCGGCAAGAAGGGGGATTGGTGCCGCTCAAGTCAGAACAAGTCGATGTCTCAGTCCTGTTAACTGATGTTTTGGAAGAGCAGGAAGCGATTGCCGAACACAAACACATTCGCCTGACCTGCCAAGCCTGTGAAACCGCCCTGCTGGCTCTGACGCGCGATCATCTCAAAACTGAAACAGCGGCTCTCCCCAATTGGACAGTTGCTGGAGATGCCGATCAATTGACCCGCTTGTTTACCAATGTCATTGGCAACAGCCTGCAATATACTCCCAGTGATGGGCTGGTCGAAATTCACCTGGAGGAATGCAAGTTGCAAAACCAGCCGGCGATTCAAATTACGGTAAAAGATACGGGCATCGGCATTCCTCCAGAGGCCTTGCCCAATATCTTTGATCGCTTCTATCGAGCAGATCCCTCCCGCCAGCGCTCTGCCTCTACAGGGTCAGGGTTAGGACTCGCGATCGCTAAAGTGATTGTGGAAAAGCACGGCGGCGACATTCAGCTTCAGAGCCAGCCGCAAAAAGGCACTGAAGTCAAAATTTGCCTGCCGCTCTATAGCGAGCCCATGCGCTAAAGCTGAAGAAAATTTCAAGCGCCAATAGACCAGAGCAAGAGTTTGCTGCTCAGTCGCTCTACTGGGCTAGGGCGCGTCATCAATTAAACTCAAAACCCTTGCGGCATAGGCATTACCGCGCCCGGCTCCGCAAAACTAGCTAGGGGCTGAACTGCTCTCAGCATCAGGGTTCAGGTTCTAAATGATGACAGCCCCTAGTTGGGCGTGCCAGAATCAGCAGACTGCTGGAATTGTGATCCTGCAATTGCGATCGCGGCCGGATATATGCGATGCTCCTGCACTTGAATACGAGCCTGCAATGTCGCTGGAGTATCGCTTGGCAAAATGGATACTGCTGCCTGTAGAACGATCGGCCCACTATCAACGATCAGTTCCACATAATGAACGGTGCAGCCAGTGATTTTGATGCCTGCAGTAAGTGCCTGTTCAACCGCTCGAATGCCCGGAAAACTAGGCAATAAGCTGGGGTGAATATTCAATATCCGATGCGGAAAGGCCGTGATCAGCACCTCGGTGACGCGCCTCATCCAGCCTGCCATAATTATCCAATCCGCTCCGTAGGCTGTCACCGTTTCAATGATGGCCCGATCTAAAGCCTCGCGACTCTCGAAAGTCCGATGATTTAGCAAAGCGGTGGCGAGGCCATAGTCTTTAGCTTTTTGCCTCACACCAGCATCGGGATTGTTGAAAATCACGACTTGAATGACAGCATTAAGTCGCCCCTGCGCAATGGCGTCAGCAATCGCTACTAAATTACTCCCTTTACCAGAGGCTAAAACCGCTAGTTTTAAGAGTTTTGGGGATTGCGGCAAGGGTGTGGGAATTGCCGGAGAAATT
>JBCCNE010000125.1:0-10387 GCA_039026015.1 Cyanobacteria bacterium P01_C01_bin.70
ACCCTGAAACAGTCAATTTCTCCAACCTAGACGAAACGCTGCTCCAGCCCACCTTAGAAACAAAGCCGAAAGCCTTGCCAACCACCCGTGAGGCCACTTCAGAAATCTGAGGAGGGTCATCGCTGGTATGGCAAGTCGCTTGGTGCCCTTAAGTTTTCTGCCAACTGGATCGTTTGTATTAAACTGATTGAAAACTATTTTCACCTTCTCGAATTGCCGGCTTTAAAGCCAGGGCAAACTTTACCGCCCCACGACGAGGGAAACAGTGTCCGAGGCATCGAGCAGCGCTTCACTGAGATCAACTCCCTTCAGGTCAGTTTGCGTCGCTAATGTGGCAGGTAGACGAGTGCCGCTGAGATTGGCCCCTAGCAAAATGGTCTGACTTAAGTTCAGACTCACTGAGGTCAGCTTGACTCAAATCAGCTCCCCAAAGATCCGCCTTGCTGAGGTCGCTGCCGATCAAAATTGCATTCGCTAGATTAACACCGGCCAGATTGGCCTGACTCAAGTTGGCATACCACAGACAAGCTCCAGGCCCAATCCAAAACATGCCGGCAGCCCGCGGATCAAATCCGGCAGGCAGTTGAGTGGTGTCGTCGTAGAGCGATCGCTGCAAGTTTGCCCCTTGTAGGTTTGCCCCCTGCAGATTAGCGCCTAGTAGATTGGCCTTTTGGAGCTGAGCAAAACTCAAGTCGATTCCCGTCATCACAGCATTTCTGAGGTTTGCAGCACTCAGGTCAGCCTCAGAGCAGTTGGCCCGCTGCAAATCAGCTCCCGCCAAGTTGCTGTGAGAGAGGACGGCGCCAAACAGATTGGCCGAGTGCAGCAGGGCATTTTTGAGCTTGGCGGCGGCGAGGTCAACCCCGTCCAAACCCGCCTGAGACAGCTGCGCGCCCGTCAAATCAGCTTCGGGGCCAATAAAATAGCCTTCTTGCTGCCATGCTCCTCGGGGCTGAGGGAATTGGGTAGTTTCGTCATAAATGGTGCCGGCAAACTGCGCTTGGACAAGGCAGGCATCTCGTAAGTCAGCGCCGCGCAGGTTGGCTGCTTGCAGATTCGCTGCCCGTAGGTCAGCCCCCTGCAGGCACGCATGGCGCAGATTCGCGCCGAGCAAGTTGGCCCCCCGCAGGCGACTCTGAGACAAGTTTGACCGCCAAAGGTTAATCTTCGCCAAGTTGCGATCGCAGCCGTCTAGCCCCTGCAGTTCAAGATTGCAGAAGTGGCGCTGTCCGGCAGCATAGCCTTGCCAAAAGTGTGCAATATTCATGGAATTCACCTCAATGAATGAGCCTAGTAGGGCCACTGGAGAGGATGGCTACAGAGAGGCCCGCATCGATTGGTCGTCATTCAGAAATCAGACTTGAATAACGGCTAATACTTAAGGGTCGAAGGCTAGGGGCTGTCATCATTTAGATTGCCAATGCTTTGACCGCCAGAGTTTCAGCCCCTAGATAATGAAATCAGGGCGGGCGGGCTTTCAGCATAAGGATTCGAGCGTAAAATGATGACAGCCCCTAGACAAACGCGAATCACCGTGGCCTCAAAGCCGACGGGCCTAAGCAACCGCCACTAATTCAGCGGCGGGCTCAGCCACCCAGACGGCATAGCCTTGATTCATGGGCGTTAGGATAGCTGCCTGCTGTTCTTGCTCTAAACGCTTAACAGTGGCAAGTGCCTGCTCTTTGGCCATCCCGGAGCTAAGCAAACTGTAGAACTGATCGTTGAAGGCGATCGCATACTGCTGCTGCTGCGAACCCGGCACCTGAACCCGGCAGCGCCGATACTGACCAGGAAAAATCACCGTATTGTCGATTTCCTCAGCCATCGCTTGCTCAGAGCAGGCTTCAACTGTCGCTGCGGTAACCGCTACGGTCGGCCAATGTACTTCCATGGCTTCATCCGTAGACGTGTCGATCGCCTCAGCCGCCGAGGCAGCAGCCAATGAGTCGGCATGGGCGTAGGCCGCCACCAACGAAGAAAACTGTGTCTCCATATCAGGAGACTCTTGCTGAGCCTGCTGGTCGACAAATTCAGCTAGGGCCGACTTGAAGTCTTGGGGCTGCTGCACCGCCTTAGTGCGGCGACGGAGGACTTCGGCGGTGCCCAGACTGGCCCCAGCGCTCAGCATAATCGCGGTGCCCACGTAGGAAATGACGACTTCTTTATGAAGTCCAGTCAGGGTACTGCGCGACTGCCACTGTCGCGGCCCCGGCCAGCCAGCGCCAGCGTCCTGATTCAAAAATGTTGGTAGCGCAAAGGCGAGGGACGAGAAAATAGATGCGCCAACTAGAGCAGCCGGCAGGAAAATATTGCGGATTGGCAAGTCTTTCATAACGAATAAAACAGGGCGAATAAAACGACACAAATAAGAACATCAAGCTGACAAGAGCTGAAGATTTTGCTGGCAGCATTTATCACTTTGACTGCCTTTTCAAGGTAATGCACGCTTTTAGAAAGCCAGCAGTCAGGCGCTAAAATCTTGACCTGAAGAATTAATGCTGCTCACTTTAACGACCTATGGCTCTCCTCTAAAAGAGCGATCGCTCAGTTGGTAATTGGCGTTTGTATTAAAACTCAACCCACTATCAATAGAGCGAAAGTATTTGTTGCAAAATGAGAATTCAAAATATTTTACGTTTCAATATTTCAAACTATTTAATTATATCTGACTACGTCTAAATACTGAGATAAACCGTTTGAAGCTTAAACAAAAATCTAAGACAAATTGTCGCTGCTTGAGGGGCAAATTTTACTAGAACTTTAAGAAAAAAGTCCTGTGAGTGATTCAGTTGGATGAAATCTGAATTGGTTTTGCAGTTAATATTCTTTTACAGAATTTTGCTCGTTAAAATACATCGATTTTGTCGATGTCAAGCGCTTCAAGTCCGCATGTATCGCACTAAATTTACAACCGCCGTCATCTGGCCTGCCCCAAGAATCACGCTTTTAGCATTATGAATATGAACACTTTCTTGCTCGGAATGCTGGCTGCCGTAGTGACAGCTCCGATCGCAATTTATGCGATTTCTCTGCGCCGTGACTTGGCATCCCAAGGCCCTGCCGCACCTGCCGCAGTCCAAACGGCAGAGCCGCTGCCTTCAGAACCATCAGAGCCAGAACCGCCCGCGATAGTGAAATCTCCCGAAGCTTTGCAAGCGGAGGATGCCTGCATCGGCTGTCAGTTGGCTAATGCCAGCTTAGAAGCTCGCGATCTAAGCCGCGTCAACCTATCACAGTCAGATTTATCTAACGCCACGCTGTCAGATAGTCAGCTTGTGAATGCCATTTTTCAGCAGGCTCAATTAACCGCCGCGCAGCTCGTGAATGTAAATGGCAGCGGGGCCGATTTTAGAGCCGCAAATTTGTATCAGGCTGATTTGACACGATCGCAACTAATCTATATCAATCTGGTTGAAGCAAATTTAGATGACGCCATTTTGCAGGAGGCAGAACTCCGAGAAGCTGCCCTTAACAAAGCTACTTTGCAAAATGCCGATTTGACCGATGCCAGCTTATATGGAGCGATTTTGCGAGACGTTAATTTTGCGGGCGCTAATCTGCAGGGGGCGGATTTACGCTATACCGATTTGACCAATGCCAATTTTCAAGGCGCTATTTTAGTCAATGTGCAATTAGAAGGGGCGGTGTTACCCGACGGCAGTAACTATAGCGGCGCTGAGGATATTTTGCTGCTGTCGGGCGAGGGAGACGGGCAGGATTAAGAATTTGGGGATTTTAGATTTTAAATCTTAGTGATTTTAGTTCTGAGTTTTGAGTTTTGCGCTTTCCGAATTCTGAATTTCGAATTTCCTCTATTTCATCCACCCTTATCTATCCTTCAACCTAGATTTTGTCACTCGCATAGGCCCTAATACAAAAATTCTCCCTGCATGACGGGAGCATCGGTTTGGCGCTGGTTAGGAAACTGCAGCTGGCGATCGTTGGGCAAATCAGGCAGTTCGAGATAGCGGTTGCCCCAACCGCCGTTGAGGTCTTCTTCGCGGGTGGCGATGGGGGCGGTTTTGTCGGTGGGGAGGTCGATAGTTAATATTTGTCCAGTCTGTAGAAAGCGACCGCCGTCGGCAGTGATTTGAATATTTCGTCGGGCTAAGCGCTGATTGGCCAGCGCCAACTCGCGTTCAATTACGGCCAGATCGTCCACTGGACCAAGGGTTGCGAGAAAGAACACCTCTTCCTCCGGGATGACGTTTAGGTCAAGCTCAGAGGCCTGAAGCTGCCACGCTTCTCGATAAGCGCCGTCGGGGGCGACCTGCCAAAGGGTGAGATTGGTTTGCCAGCGATCGCTGGTGACGGTCACGGTCTCGTAGGTCAGGATGGAATAGGTGGACTTAGGCTCAAGCGTAGTTAGGGGAGATTGTTCTAACCGCAGCTGGCGCACTGCGAGCACGTTGAGTTCGGTGTTAGGAGGCAGTTCTGCAGTTCCTGAAACCGCATACTCTCCGGGTGCAGTGGTGGGTTGAGCCGTCAACGTCAGATCGGCATTTTTCAAGGTCGATTGCGATCGCCAGCGCGGCAGCTTAACTGAGGCGCAACCAGTCGCAATCGCGCCCGATAGAGCCAATAGCAGTAAGCGCGTGGGAACATTTTTCATGGTCAATATGATGTCAGTGAATTTTTAATCGGGTTGAAGTTCTTGGTTCTTGGTCGGGAGTGGCGGGTCGTGGCTCTTGGGTTTCTGATGGTCTCGTATGCGGACAAGATGTCCGCTCATCCCCCCATCCCCCCATGACTCCATCACCCAACCCATCTACCCTGCCACCCAATGCATCACCTCAACAGCCGCAAAATTTGGCGAATTTTGTCCCGCTGGGTCGCGTGAAGTGCTTCGGGGAAATCAAGCTCAATGGCAACTCGCTGCTGAAACGGTTTAGGGCTGTGGGTCGGAGTCAACACGACAGGCAGATTCTCGACCTCAACTACTTGCGCCAGCACGCTTTGCGCATCGGGGTCGTCGGCCTCGCGGCCAATGAGTAGGCCAACCATCGGCTGGGCTTGAGCGAGCGCTTCGAGTGAGAGGTCCGCCTCGGTTTGCAGTTCAATGCGCAATTCTCGCGAGTTGATTTCCGTGACGATCGCCGGCACCGAGAGTTCGCCCCATTGCTCCCAATACATTTCAGCAAAGGCTGACACCTGCTGACGCACCTGGACGCCGCGCCCCGGCCGCTGTTCTTGAAAGGCTCGGGCCAGGCTAGTGGCAATAAATCCAAGCGATCGCAACGGGCGATCGCGCTCCTGCCGCTGTTGCGAATACCACTGCTGCACGTCGCTGTAAACCACCACAATGAGATCGTCCAGTTGCGTGCGAGTGATGTCGTGAAAGCGTACAAATAAATGGGTTTGCAGCGATTGGGTGGCGATCGCCCGCAGCACCGCCGCATCCAGCAGGACCCGCGCCCCCCCATCGCCCACCAGCTCAACCTTGACCTGGTCAGGAATGTTAGGCCACTCTGTCATCGCCAGGCGGGCGCCAGTTTCACTCACATCGACCGTGTGGCCGACCCAGCTTTGGCCATCACTATGCACGATCGCTTTTAGTTGGCGGGGCATTCGGTGCCCCTTGCGCCGCTGAGGCTGCTCAAAGGCCGCCAGCGTTGCGGCCACCACGAGCAGCAGATTAAATAAACACCACAGGGCGTTCACCGATACGGCCTGAGCGTCGTTAGGGCTCAGCAGCAGCCAGAACGGGATGGCTAGCAGAGAGGCCGCCGTTACCACGCCCAAAATCACCAAATACCGCACGGAATCGAGGTCAAAGCTGCGCTTGGTCACCTCTGATCCTTTGTCGGTGACGTTAAAGGACCCCAGCTTTGGATTAATCAGCGCTAGCAGTGTCACAATGCCCGCCTGAAAAGACATGGCAAACTCGTAAATCTCATTCCAAAAGGAAAAGCGCACGTGCTTATAGGCAATGTGGTTGGCCTGCATCGGCAAGACAATGTGAGGGAGAGCGTAAACCAAGGTTTCAAGGCCCAATCCCTTGACGGCTTCGATGCCAAATAGCAGGAAGAGGTTGGGGGCGATCGCATACATCAGCCGCGGAAAGCCAAAGAAAAAGTGCAGCGTGGCGCTGAAATAGCAGAGCCGCTGGGGCAGCTTAAGCTGCAGCCGCCGGTTGAAGAGAGGATTTTCGAGCCGCAGAATTTGCGCCATGCCCCGCGCCCAACGTACCTGCTGTCCCACCAGAGAAGAAAACTTTTCGGGTGCCAGACCAGCTACCAAAATCTTGTCGTAATAGACCGTTTCATATCCCAAAGAGTGCAGCCGCAGCGCCGTGTGGCAGTCTTCGGTAACGGTTTCGGTGGCAATGCCGCCCACTTCCAGCAGGTGCTCACGACGGATAACGGCAGCCGAGCCACAAAAGAAGGTCGCATTCCAAAAGTCATTGCCCTTTTGCAGCACCTTGTAAAATAATTCGTTGCTGACGGGCACCTTGCCCCCGGTCATCAGGTTGCGCTCAAACGGGTCGGGATTGTAAAACCAGTGCGGCGTTTGTACTAGGGAGACGCTATCACGGCCAAAAAAGCCCACCGTTTCTGTGAGTATGGGGCGAGCCGGAATATGGTCACAGTCCAAAATCAGGATGAGGTCGCCCTGAGTTTTTTGCAGGGCCGTGTTGATGTTGCCGGCCTTAGCATGGTCGTTGTTGTCGCGCACCAGCAGCTCACAGCCCAGTTCTTCACACATCTGCTGCAGCTCGGCGCGGCGATTGAGATTTTTGCGCCCGTCATCCAGCACGTAAACTCGCTTTTTGCCCGATGCGTAATCAATTTCGATTGCTCCCAACACCGTCTTGCGCACGATATCGACCGCTTCGTTGTAAGTGGGAATGTAAACATCCACTGTTGGCCACTGGACTAGCGGCACGCCATCCATCGGAATCGAGCGGCGACTCTTCAACTTTAGGGTCTGAAAGTAGCTCAGCAGCAGCGTCAAAATGGCGTACAGCTCAGCCCCAAACAGCAGCAGACAAAAAGAGGTGGAAACCCAGTTAGCAAAGTTGAGCGTATATTGGCTGCGGTAATACAGATAGCGAGCGGTGTTGAGCAGGCTCAGGGAAATCAGGAGCAGATGTAGTGCTTCTGAGGTGCGAGTCTCTTGCGCTCTTTCTTCCAGCCGGAGAATAAAGTATCCAATGGTGATGAGCACAGCAGCAATCAGGGTCTGCTGCCAAATACTCGGTCGAGTGGTGATGAGCGGAAGGCAGAGAACCGCGATCGCCCCCGTGAGCAAAAAAATCTGCTGTCGATTCAGCCACTGCAAGATGCTGTTGGAGGCGATGGGTACCTGATTGACGACCAGGGCACGGGTGCGATTGCTGACCCACTGCCGCAGCGGATCAAGCCAGCGATTTAACCAGGCGAACCGCGTTGATTTAGAAGAAGCGCCAATCATAGGAGGAAAAATCCGGATAGGTTACGGGCTGCAGGGGCGAGAGGGATGAGAGGCTAGGCAGAATTAGCCAATCGTTTGAGCACGTGCTGGGCGATGCCGTAGAACACTAGGGCCGCTACGATCGCCCCGGCGGACAAAAACAGCCAGTGCCGCTGTAGCGACAGGATGATTTTGCTGGGACGAGTTTCTAGCGAGGTTTTTTGCTGACTCACCTGCTTTAGAGTTCTCAGCGCATAGGCATCGGGGTCGTAGATATTGGGGTCAGGCTGGTTGGCGCTGATCAGCACGGCGTCGCCCTCGATTTGATAAAAGAGGGAGTCTTGATCCAACAGTTCCTGCACGCGACCCAGCCCGACGGCGTTTTGTCCGCTCAAAATCAGTAGCATCCGCTCATCATTCCAGGGCGATCGCACCTGCTTCACTAGGCCCTCTTCATCCTTCAGAGTTTGAATTTGAGTGCCGGCGAACTGGCGGGTAGAGGCCTGACTCAGCTGGAATCCCGAGGCGTCAAAGACCTCCGCAAGAGGGAAATTGTTTTGGGTGCCGATGGCAATTAAGTGGCTGTCGGCCTGCACCTCAGAGGGCAGTTGGCTAGCGCGATAGACCGCTAGCTGAACCGATGCGGCACGGCTCAGTCGTCCTAGGCGCTCGCTGATTTCCAGCATTACTCGCAGGTCGGTGTCGGTGGGTGATTCGGTCAGGGCGATCGTGGTCTGCGACAAATCCTGCGGCGCGGCAAACGGAAAACCATACTGCAGCAGCTGCAAATCGGGCAGCCAGGCTGAGACTTCGCGATTCAGCCGAAAGCTGCTGTCGGCGTGAATAGTGCCCCACAGCTGCTGGTCAGTGACGCGGCTGCATGAGCGGCGTTCACGCGGATCCAGCCGGAAATTAACCTGCATTTTGGAATAGGGCTTAATCAGGTCGGGGGGCAAATCGAGCTTGATGGTTTGACGCTGACCGCCATCCTCAGAGCGCAGCCGCTCACCCCCAACGGCCACCCCATCTACCGTGACCTCAACCTGGGAAGTGAGGGGATTGATCTGCGGGCCATAGCTATAGGTCAAATTCATAAAGCTACCGGGCAAAAACTGATCGTCCGGCAACGCCCGAAAGTCAAACTCCAGCGCGGGTGCTTGCGAGCCCCAAACCGTCACGTCTGCAAACGCTTCCCCATTGGCCGTCGTTAACTCCTGCAGCCCAAACGTGTCTGTGGTGGGTAAATAGTCTGGCCAATCACGTGCTGCGGGGCTGGGCACTGTGGTCAGTTCATGCACCAAAACTGCCTGTCCAGTGGCGATCGCCTCATCCTGACGCTGCACCAAAAACTGCGCTGCTTTGGTAACGCCCTCGGGACCATTGCCGCTGGCAATGAGGACCGGCACCTGATCATTCAGCGCCGTTGTCATCATCAAAACACCCACATCAGGGGCCAGTGGTGTGCCGCTCTCATCAACAAACTGCTTGTCTGTTAGGGGCAGCGGCAGGTCGATGCCGGTCAGAGTCGGCTGGTTTTGGGGCGTGCCGATGATAATCAGGCTTTCATCAGCAGTGACTTGGGAGAGCTGCTCGATCAGCTGCGTCTCCAGGGGCCGATACTCCAGCACGCGCCCCAGGCTAGCCTGCAGGCGACTGGCGGCGGTGAGCCAGGTTTCCTCCATTTCTGTGGGCTGCAAATAGCTGACACGGTTGGGCTGCAAGCTCAGCACGTCTACCAGCGGATAGGGATACTGTTGAAAATTGAGCGTCACGGGCTGGGGCTGAAAGTCAAAGACCACCTTGGAATCTGGCAGCACTTCCGACCACAGCGACGGGTCGTAGGGGTCTTGGGTGCAGGTGGGAGAATTGTTTTGCAGGGCTGCCACCACCAGCTCGTTATAGTCGCGAATCAGCCGCGCCGGAATTTCAAACACCGCTTCCCCCAGATCTCCCTGCTTGCGGTTGAGGGGGGCGCTGCCAATACTAGTGCCGTTGACTAACACCGTCATGTTCGATCGCGTGGCGTAGAGTGCTGCCGAATGGCGATAGCGCAGCAGCACCCGCACCGAAGTAGGCTCCCAATTGCGCGGTCGAGTAAACCACAGTCGCGCTTCGTCATAAATGCCTTCAAAGCGCAGCCGATTTTGGACGACGGGGCTGCGGTTAAACTCCAGCACGTACTGTCCGGCAGGGGCAGCTTTGAGTGCCGGCACTGGCCCGGCGGTTAGCGGCAGGTCAATCGTGTCGGCTGCAGTCGTCGCCGCCGCCGCCGCCGCCGGAGAGTCTAGGGCAGGCGCAGCGGCATCTGATTGGGCCGGAGCGGGCAGGGCTAGAGGCCCGTGCAGCAGCCCGCTCAGCACTAGACTTAGCAGCCCAATGCTGGCTAATTGCCAGATTTTTGAAGGTCTTAGACGGTTCATCAGTGGGGTCGATAAGGGTGGAGGGTGGCAGGGTGGCTGAGTAGCTGGGTGGCTGGGTAGATGGGTTGGGTGAGGTAGGTGATGGGGTGTATAGCCTGACGGCATTCAAGAAAGGCGGAGCCTGCCGGGAGGGCTTTGGAGGGTATAAGGCGGGGCCTCTTGCTCGCGAGCCAAATGGGGAACCAGGAACCAAGAACTAAGAACTAAGAACCAAAATCCCCAGTCCCCTAGCGGTCAATACTGCTCCCAATAGGGCTGGAAACCGCGACGCCGCAGGAAATTCAGGCGAATCTCTTGGATGCGGTGGTCGAGGGGGGGCTCGGCAATTTGATCGTCGGCCTCGGCTGCCAGCTCAGCAAACTGCTGGATAGCGGCGATGGGCTCATCTTGAGCCAACTGCAGCTCGGCCAAAATACGGCGCGTGTCCCAATCGTTAGGCCGCAACACCAGCACTTCTTCGTAGAGAATTTCGGCGGCCGCTAAACGCCGCTGCTGGAAGCGCACGCCGCCTAGGGCCGCCAGCGCATCGACGTTGTCAGGCTCTTGCACCAAGATGGTTTCGTAGGCTGCACTGG
>JBCCNE010000126.1:0-10369 GCA_039026015.1 Cyanobacteria bacterium P01_C01_bin.70
TCCGTGAAAATTGTCGCCCCGACTGTCACGGTCACCGATTCATCGCGGGCGACACCCAAACGCATGACGATGGGATAGGCTAACAGGGTGTGAGACGCTAGCAGCGACCCAATCAGCACGGCAGCGACCCAACCACTTCCTGTCAATCGTCCTAGCAGAATTCCGCCAATTAGGGGAATTGCGAAGGTGAGTCCGCCGAAAACCAGGGCGCGATCGCGGTTCCGGTTAAATTCCTTCAGGTCAATCTCTAAGGCGGCGACAAACATCAGATAGACCTTGCCAATATCGGCAAACAGCTTTTCGATGTCGCCAGCGGGATCAAGCAGGCCAATGACGCTTGGCCCTAACAGCACGCCCGCCAGCAGCAGCCCCACCAACCCAGGCAACCGCAGTCGTTCAAACAGCGGCGGCAGCGTCAGACTCACTAGCAGCAGTGTAGTAAACGCCACTAGCGGATTATTGCTCACCAACTCCTGAATTCCTCCCACGGCGGCACCTCACAGTGATTGAAACGGACAAGGAACAGCAAAATTCAGAATTCAGAATTCGAATTCGGAGCTCAAAAATTCAATTTAGGCTAGGGGCTGTCATCATTTAACGCTCGAATCCTTATGCTGAAAGCACTTTAGCCCCTAGTGGGTTTTGCAGAGCGGGCGCGGTAATGTCTACGCAGCAAGCATTCTGGATTTAATTGATGACGCGCCCTAGCTAGTCTAGTAAAGATGCCCCAGAATCGTAGAGAGGCATTAGAAGGCATCCTTATCTTCAAATAAAACTCAGACCTCGACAACTCAGGACTGATTCAATATTTAAGCATTTTTTTAGAGGCAGTATGGTGGCGATCGCCCACATACCACCGCCCCTACTCAGCCGCCGCCAATACGCGGACGCGAGCAAACTTGAGGCCCGTCACGCCCTGTAGCGGCTCGACCGAACCCAGCTCAATGTCGATGCCGACCCACCCTTCGCGCTGCAAGAAGCGCAGATATTCCTGATATTCCTTCCACTCTTCGTCGGTGGAATAGACCAGGGTTAGGCAGCCGGGCTGGGTAATGCGCTTTTGAGTGTTGATTTCTAGGGCTTTGTCGATGCGCTTTTTTACGATCTCATAGCGGGTGTCGCGGGTGCCGCGCACTTCAAACAGGCGCTCGGTTGTTTCGTCGTGGGTGATATCAACGGTGCAGTCTTGCACCAGCACCAGATGGGTGATGTCCATCTCGGTGGCGTGGGCGACCTTGAGCTGAAAACCCGTGCGAGCACAGTCACAAACGGCCCGCAGTTGCTCATAGCGCAGACTCCGCAGGTGGAAAGACGAAAACTGCGAGTCGATCGCCTGCCCCGCATAAATCATATGGTCGATGCCGTCGGTGGACTCGATATCACAGTAGTGGGGAGAAATCTGCTGCATCTCTCGCTGTCGGCGGTGCCAAGTTTTGCGCAGCGAGAGGTTGATGGTCTGCATCGTTTGATCGTAGACCGCCCGTGCCGCATAGACACAGCCGTGTTCATTATCTTTCGCTGCTTTATAAGCCGCGATCGCTGCAGCCGCGTCTGCCCCGCAGGTGTCGAAAAAGTCGAAATGCTGCTCAAAATTGTCTCGCAAGTAGCGCAGCAGCGTGATTTCCGCATCGACGGTGACGCCCCGCTGCAGTTGCGCAATCTTGTCCAGCAGGTCGTCGCGGAACTGGCAGGCAAAGGCAGTTTTAAGGGTGCTACAAACGGCCTCAGCGATCGCCAGCGCCAGTTGAAACTGGGTTAGCAAATCCTGCTGAATGGCGCGATTTCGCTCGTTCGATGAACCGCGAATGTCAGAAATGCCGTAGAGCGGGTAAACCTCTCTAAAAATGATGGGAGCGGCGGGCAGTCCCAAACTGCGCCGTTCGGCCTCTTCTTCAAAGCGCCAGCGCACGGACTCATGGATGTTAGTAAACCGCTCGTTGACGCTCTGCCGCATAGCAATGGTGAGCGCTGGCGCTAGGGTTTTGCCATTGTGCTCATCAATGGTGTCAAAGGCATCCGGCTGGTCACTTATCAGCCCGACTACTCCAAGCAGTTGCGGCCCCTCTTTCAGACTGGCTGATTTCACCACCAGCGGCAGCACCAGCAAAGACTGGGCATGGCGCTCCTGCAGAAGCTGTTCGCAAGCTGACAGATGGGGCGTTTGCACATTTTTAATGTTGAGCACCTCGCCGGTCATCGCCGCGCTAAAGAGGACTGACTGCTGCAAAGATTCCGCGCCGATGGGATGGGTACTCCACTCGGGCTGATCGAGGTCAAGGTAGAGCGCCGCATTGCCCCTTTCTGCCGTAAGAATCAGACTGTCCGTCGCCCGAAAGAGCCGCTTCAGCAGCGCATTGGCTTGCTTAAAGCGCTGCGGCTGCAAAATCGATTCGCGATCCAGCAGCAGATGTATAAGGCGCTGGGTGACTTCGCGATCGCTGACGTCCATGCCTTCAATCAGCACAATACCGCTGGCTTGATAGGTCTCTGGGTTTAGCAACTGCACAACCCGCTGCAGTGGCGAATGGGGATCATCCAACTGCTGGAGCAGCTCGGCTGTTTCGGGAGGCTCGACCCAGCATTCCTCTAGAGCCGCTTTGACGGCGGGATCGAGAGAGCGGATCTGCAAGTGATCGCTGCTAATGGTGAATTCCACAAAGCGGGCGCGATCGTTTCTCAAAGGGCTAACTGAGAGAATTAGTGATTCGTGTAGCCAGCGCGACGGCAGCAGGTGTGGACGCTGATAATGCTCTGTCAAAATGGCATTCAGCACGTGGCGGCGAATGCGCTCGCGCACCCAGAGCTGATCTTCCGGCGCTAGACGCTGGAGCACGACATCGCCCAACGTTGGTGGAGTGTCAATCATGCCCACCAAGCGGCGAAAGCAATCGCTTGTCCACTCAATGCGGTGGGTGGCCAGATCAATGGCGGCCACCAGCAGACGGCTGTGACGCTCTAGCACCGACCACCAACTAGGCACAGCCGCTGGCCCTGGGGCCGCCATTGCCGCGTCTGCCGGAATTAATATGCTGGATGCCGAAAGCTGATCAGATTGCCCATTCGTCATGGTGGTGTCCCCCTACTGGCCTCTCTAGGCAGTCGCGCATCATCCGCGACTGCCTAGAGAGCTTCACATCTGGTAATTTGTTGGCCAAACTGAACACCCTATGCACCTTGACTCCCGCCGCTATCGACTGTTCCCTATTGGCCACTTCACCAAGCCGTCCCTCAGTTCCAGAAACCTGTCCCGATTAAAGCAGTGGCCAAAGCCGACAACCCTTTACAATAGAGATTCTAAAAATCAGCAAAAGTTGGCAAGGTTAACTCTTAACTTGACCCAATTCTGACATTCATTTGCGGTTTTTTCCGTTGACTTACAGTAATTTCACCCATGTTTGAAGCTCTTTCTGAACGGTTTGAATCCGCCTGGAAAAAACTCCGAGGCCAAGACAAAATCAGCGAGGCGAACATTCAGGAAGCGCTACGAGATGTGCGTCGTGCCCTGTTAGAGGCCGATGTTAACCTGCAAGTGGTGAAAGCCTTTGTCGCGGAAGTGCAAGCGCAAGCCCAAGGCGCTGAGGTGGTGACGGGCGTTAATCCGGGTCAGCAGTTCATCAAAATTGTTAGCGATGAGCTGACCAAACTAATGGGGGAAACCAATGCTCCTCTGGCTCAGGCCGACGCTGCGCCAACGGTGATTCTGATGGCCGGCCTACAGGGGACGGGTAAGACAACCGCTACCGCCAAGCTAGCTTTGCACCTGCGAAAAGAATTGCGATCGGCCATGATGGTTGCGACCGACGTTTACCGTCCCGCTGCTGTCGATCAGTTGATTACCCTGGGCAAGCAAATCGATATTCCCGTTTTTGAGCTGGGCACCGCCGCCAATCCGGTCGAGATTGCTCGCCAGGGGGTAGCTAAAGCTCGAGAAGAGGGCGTCGACACCGTGATTGTAGATACGGCGGGACGCCTGCAAATCGACCCCAAGATGATGGCCGAACTGGCCCAAATCAAGGACGCTATTCAGCCGGACGAAGTATTGCTGGTGGTGGACGCCATGACGGGGCAGGAAGCGGCCAACCTGACTCGTACCTTCCACGATGAAATTGGCATTACCGGGGCGATTCTCACCAAAATGGATGGCGATTCACGCGGGGGAGCGGCGCTATCGGTGCGGCAAATTTCCGGTAAGCCGATCAAGTTCATCGGGGTGGGTGAAAAGGTAGAAGCGCTCCAGCCTTTTTATCCCGATCGCATGGCGTCGCGCATTCTCGGCATGGGCGATGTGCTCACCCTGGTCGAAAAAGCTCAGGAAGCCGTTGATATCGCCGATGCAGAAAAGCTCCAGGCCAAGATCCTTGAAGCCAAGTTTGACTTCGACGACTTTCTTAAGCAAACCCGCCTGATGAAAAGCATGGGCTCGCTGGGCGGCATCATGAAAATGATCCCCGGCATGTCAGGCAAGATTTCTGACGATCAGCTCCAGCAGGGGGAAACGCAACTGCGGCGAGTCGAAGCGATGATTAACTCCATGACTCGGGAGGAGCGCAAAAATCCGGAGTTGCTTTCCGGTTCCCCCAGCCGTCGCCGTCGGATTGCCCGTGGGGCAGGCTACCAGGACAAGGACGTGGGCAAGCTGGTCAGTGATTTTCAAAAAATGCGCAGCATGATGCAGCAAATGGGCTCTGGTCAAATGGGCATGCCTGACATGGGCGGCGGGTTTCCCGGTATGGGTGGCGGGTTCCCTGGTATGGGCGGCGGATTTCCTGGAATGGGGGGTGGCATGCCGGGCATGGGCGGCGGTCAACCGGGTTTTCGCGGCTATCCGGGCATGGGCGGCGGCAAAAAGAAAAAGAAGAAAAGCAAGAAAAAGAAGGGCTTTGGCGAGCTGTAGAAAGGCGTTGTGGGTGCTTGGTGCTTGATGATGAGCAATCGATCGCTGCAGAACTCAAATCCCATACCCATCATCCATGACGCGGCAAAGAAATATAACGGGTGTAGCGCTTTATAGAGGTCGGCAAGAAACGGGTGTCGTCAGCACCCGTATACCAATCTGACTGCGCTCTAGAGTAGCCCGAATTGTCACCACGAGGTTCACACCCACTGTCACCTCGTGATCGCTAGCGACGCGATAATCCCTTGGCTATAGTTTGGGAAAACGTCGATCGCGCTGCCCCTCGTGAGTATTGAAAACGATCTTTTGAGGCCCTCATTCATCCCTCGCCTTGAGATCTAGAGATACCATACTCCCTAGGTGTCGCCAGACTTAAAGTGATAACCTCGAGCTTTCCAGAAAGTCATCGCTGACTAGTCACAAGGCACAATTGCATAGCAGCTTAAGAGACAGTTCAATATTTCTTGAATATAGTGAATAGCAAGTTTCGCTTACTGTCGCTATGTCAACGGGTTTGCTAATTGGAGTATTAATTGCACTGGTGGCGGCAATTGCGGGTTATTTGACCAATCAACTGCCTGAAATTCCCCAATTTAAGGGACGCAACTGGCTAGTAATCAGGCTGTTTGTCTGGGCCATATCGCTCACCATTGCCTTGACGCTGTTGGTGGACGAGACCGTAACCGACGGGGTGAAAACTTACGCTCGCTACAGCTTAGTTGCTTGCGGCACACTGCTATTGGTAGATGGCGTAACGCTAATGCGCCAACTCGCTAAGCAAGCAGACGAAGAACTAGCAGGCCCGCCGCAAGACTTACGGAGGCGGTTGCTGCAGGGGGTGCAAGAAGAAATCGCTACTCGACTTGAAGACTCACTGCAGCAGCAAGTGGTTATCAACATGCTGATGGAGCAGCAGTTACGCCAGGTTAATCGTCCCGACAAAGCCAAACGCATCTCTTTAGAGCAAGTTGAGCAAACCCAAGCCGAGACAAACCTGATCTTGCTGCCGGAGAAATCACTGCGGCAACTAAATCAGCCTGACCAGCCGCTTGATCCACAAGAGTCAATTTTAGAAACGTTTAATCGCCCAGATGTGGGGCATAAATTACTGATTTTGGGGGCACCGGGGGCGGGCAAGACTACGACCCTGTTAAAACTGGCCGAGACGCTGATTGCCGAAGCGCTGCAACCCAATAGTCAGCTGATTCCGGTCATTTTTGAGTTATCGACTTGGCAAAGTGACCAGCAGCCCATTTATGACTGGCTGATAGATCAACTCAAGCTGAACTACAACATTGATGCCAAAACGAGTAAACCCTGGCTGAAGTCAGGCCAACTCTTACCGCTGCTCGATGGTTTAGATGAATTGGGATTGCGGCGGCAACAGCTATGCATCGATAAGCTCAATGAATTTGTCACCAGCACGAGATATCCCCATGTGGTGGTATGCTGCCGCCGTGAAGAGTATGATGCCGGACGCGTGCGGTTAGGAACCTTACGGGGAGCCGTGTGCCTTGAGCCGCTGAGCGACGCACAAATTCAGCGATATTTTTGTGAGCAGCTAGGGCAATCGGACGTTTGGGCGGCGATGCAACAGCAGAAAGGCTTACAAGCTCTGCTGCAGAAGGATGCCGAGGGCAATATCGGTATTTTACGCATTCCTCTGTTTTTAACCCTGTTGTCAGCGGCTTATGACTCACAAAAGCCGATCAACTCTAAGGGTGATTTATTTAACGCATACATTTCCCGTCGTCTTGCGCCCCAGACCCGACAAACAGAGCGAGCCCAGTTTAGGCGTGATTGGGCCTATGCTTCGGTTGCGCAAGCGCCTGATGAGGCCCAAACCCAACACTATCTGCAGTGGCTGGCCAGCCGCTTAGCCCATGACAGCCTAGTGGAATTGTTGATTGAGCGCCTGCAGCCAACATGGCTTGAGGCTCGATGGCAGAGATGGATATACAGACTGGTATTTGGTCTGGTATTTGGTCTGGTATTTGGTCTGGTATTTGGTCTGGTATTTGGTCTGGTAGTTGGTCTGGTAGTTGGTCTGGTAGTTGGTCTGGTAGTTGGTCTGGTAGTTGGTCTGGTAGTTGGTCTGGTAGTTGGTCTGGTAAATAAGATTTCACCTGTGGAGACTTTTAAATTTTCGATGTCGCGCGAAGCGCGACGAAAAATTCGTCAGCAATTGGTATTTGGTCTGGTATTTGGTCTGGTATTTGGTCTGGTATTTGGTCTGGTAGGTGGTCTGGTATTTGGTCTGGTAGGTGGTCTGGTATTTGGTCTGGTAGGTGGTCTGGTATTAGGTCTGGTAGGTGGTCTGGTATTTGGTCTGCAATCTGATTTTCAAGTTCGGGAAGTTCCTAATCAGGGCATATTAGCCGCTCGCACAAATATTCCACGCTTGATGCTGGTGACCTATCCTGCGGCTTTGCTCATATCCATAGCCATCGTTACGGGCGGATTTCAAGACTTTTCATCAAGCAGCTACCGCGACTATCTAACCATAGGAATTGCTTTCTCTGCGTACTTTGGTATTTTCTTGGGTGGCGGCTTACCAGCCGTTCAACATGGCGTTTTACGCGTTTTGTTAACCTGCACCGGCCAAACTCCTTGGCACTATGCCCGCTTTCTCAACTATTGCGCCGAGCGACGGTTGCTGCAGCGCATCGGCGGGCGCTATCGCTTTATTCACCGTGAGCTTCTCGATCACTTTGCTTCACAGTTCACGCCATAGGGTGATGAATTTAGCTCAACGCACTCTGATGCTGACCGTCAAAACGCTCTATAACATCAGCCACCTTGACTTTGACCTGACTCATAAACAAGTCCAACAGCACAACTAGCCGTGTATATGGTGAGTGCCAGCGAGTCTCCTCCGGAGAGGCTTCGCTAACATCCAGCAATACTGAAATTCTTACCCTAAAAGAAGAGTGATAAAACTTCAGATGATTCAGGCGTTTCTTATCTGCTGCAAATTTTTCCATTAAGAGTGCGTGGGTATAGTGACGGCATCAGCGCTAAGAAGCCTTGCCTATGCTGCTTATTTCTCTAGAACGCCGACAAGAATTCTTCCCGCATTGGACAAAGGGATACCGGACATTGCGGTATATAGCGGCATGCAGGCTAGTCAAGCACAGGGGGATTCTACACACAAAGGCATCGAAGCTTGAGAGTGTACTTAACCAAAGTGAACACCGCTATATCTATCTGCGGTTGGTTCGTCTTAAAAGTAGTCCAACCGAAATTGCCCGGGGATTTGCGGCAGGAACTTTTACCGGCATGATGCCGCTGTTTGGCATACAAACGATTTTTGCGATCGCTCTGGCAACCCTGCTCAAAGGTAATCCTTTCGCCGCCGCGTTAACGACTTGGGTCAGCAACCCGCTAACGTTTGTGCCGCTTTATATGCTGAACTTTCGGGTGGGACAGCTGCTGTTGGGCACTCACGATTCCAGGCTCTCGCTAAATCTGGACATGTCGATTGCAGAGTTATCCCAACGAGGCTTTGATTGTCTTATCACCCTGACCGTTGGCAGCATTGCGACAGGACTGCCTCTAGCGATCGCCAGCTACTTCATTGGTCTGCAACTGGCGCGTAAATGGCAGCGCGATCGCCAGAGGCAGCGACAGTCAGCTCGGTTGCAGTACTAAGGAATTTGCTTCAAAATAGCGCACCTAGTCGTTGGGGTTTGGCAGTGCCAAACCCTTACAGCCATTGCGTACTTTAGGTAGCTTATTTAAGCGCAGATCCCTAACGGCTCTGACTCACTAATCAGACGGCAAGTTCTGCACTATTGCCAACGACAGGCCGGTGACAGTAGCCACTTGCTCAGCCGCCATTCCGGTTTCTAAAAGGTTTTGGGCAATTTGCCTGACTGCCTGTTCAGTGCGTTGGCGCTCCTGCTTGGCCCGCTGGCGTTCCTGCTCGGCCCGCTGGCGTTCCTGCTCAAACGATTCCTGCGGCGTGGGATGCCAGTGTCCCTGGTCATCATACCAACGCAACCAGGGGCGCGTGATGTCCTGATAGGTGCCCTGCCAGACGCCGATGCCAGCGTTTAAGTTGGGCAACCAAAGCCGTTGATTGGCGATTTCCAGCGGTTCATAACCATTTTCTCTGAGGCCAAAGGCGCGGAACTGGTTTTCATAGCGATCGAAAATCAGATAATAGGGAATGCGCAAAATATCCTGGTAGACCTGCCATTTCGTCGGCGGTTGGTCAGGCTCACGGGCTCGCTGCCCCAAATCGTCAGCCTCAGTGCCGGGAGACAGCAACTCCACCACCACGGTGGGACTCGCCTCTTCTTGCCAAGTCACGTAGCTCAGGCGCATATCATGGCCATCGTACAGACGCGGCACTCCTAGCGCCAAAAACCAGTCTGGTCGCTTATGCCAGAGCGGATGCCGAACGTCGTAGTAGACATTCAAATCCATACCGGTGAAGTAATTATCGGCGCTGTGACCGCTCAGTCGCAGGGTGGCGCTGAGCAATTGTGGCTGGAGGGCGTGAAATTCGTCTGGCAAACCGCTTTCGTCAGGCCATTCGCTGGGCAAATCATACATTGTCGGCAGCGTTTCACGCGGCGATCGCGGCGGGTCAGTTTGCTCAACCGGGGGCCAGTAAAATGTCATGGGCGATGGCAGCGGTGAATGCTGTGAGCGCTGTTGTCAGCTATTTTAGACAGAAACTCTTGTCCTCGTTAAGCATCTCTCTCCCTCAAGTTGCTTGTCTAAAGCTACCGATACGAGGTGTAAAGGCATCTCAACTCATATGGTCTCCCAGCCAAAATCGCAGATCCAAAATCACGAATTAGTACACCTAAATGGTCTTTGATCAAAGCTGCCCTTACCATTAGCCTGTCGAATGGTGAGGTTAGCGATCGAACCAGCGGATAAAAAAGCGATCGCAGCCACTATGTCCAGAGTTGCCTAATGGTTTGTCCACAGGCTCAAACCCGAATTTTTGATACAGATGCATAGCGGCGTGCATCTTGTGAAACGTTTCTAAATAGCAGCCCTGATATTGATAGGCAACGGCAGTAGCGAGCAGCTTTTGCATCAGGTCTTTGCCCACCCCTTGGCCTCGAAAGGAGGGCAGGAGGTACATTTTTTGCAGCTCGCACACTTCCTTATGTACACAATGAAAAGGGGCAATGCCGCCGCCGCCGACCACATTATCGGCGACTGTGACTACATAGTAGATGGCATTAGGCGCTGTATAGGCCTGTGACAAGTGGTCTAGTTCGGGGTCAGCCCAAACAAAGCCGGAACAATTCGCCCCAAACTCCGCCAGCACTTGACGAATGATGCCAGCAATTTGGGGATTGTCGGCTGATCGAATTTCGCGAATGGCAAACGTCATGATGGCAGCTGATTAGCGCGGGCCCGGATAGCGGCGATCGCGACGGGTGAATAATTTCAAAAACGGCAGGCGATTTTGCACCCGCCGAGGTTTGAGTTTTTCACCCAGTTTGTCGA
>JBCCNE010000127.1:0-10190 GCA_039026015.1 Cyanobacteria bacterium P01_C01_bin.70
AATACCGTCAGGAGGCGAAATCCTGCTCCGTAAAGACCCGTCGCCTGTAATGAAGCCACGCTCGCCAGCATAATCTTATCGATATTCTCGTTAATGAAGTCAGATGATTGGCTGAGCGAAAAATAAAAACCCTGAACCAACTCTTTCCTCAAGCGTGATATGGAAGGCTGTGGTTTATCAAGCCAGGAATTCACCATCCAGATGGACACGAGAGCAGGTAGCACGGTAGAAATACAATAAAGATAAGCCCACTGAATCGCTCCGGCGTTGGTCAGAATTGAAGCTAAAATAACAGCCGAAATCAGTTTTAGTGTGCCCAATAAAATCGTCTTAAAAGCGGCTACTTTGGCTTTTCCACAAGCAACGAAAGCGGAATTAGAAGCCTGATTGATATTGATTCCAATCAGGTCGGCAATAAAAATTAAGGTAATCGCTAAAGGAGGAAAATTGCCTCTGGATAACGTCGGACCAATCGCCGTAAAGATTACAGTTAGTAGGGTTCCCATAAATACTACTGTGACCAGTGCATTGCCCCAGTAATATTTGAGCAGCGATCGCTCGACTGCCACATGCTTTACTAGAATTTGGCTACTTCCCCATCCGGCAAAGGAGTTAACCATCGTTGCCAATGCCGAGATACCAACAAAAATCCCGTATTCGGAAGGTCCTAATGTGCGAGCCAGAATTACAAAATAGGCAGCCTGAATAAAAATATTAAGTCCTTTAGAGCACAGCAGCCAAAAAGAGTCCTTGGCTAATGAGCTTTGGCGCAAATTAGCAGCTTTGGTCTTTAAATGGCTCAGGCTTTTGGAAAACATATGATTTGGTATGAATTAAGCACCCTGCCGAAGGATTAGCAGCTAGATGCATGGACTTTGAAGAAATTCTATCAGTGAGTTGTGACGAGCTAAAAACTTCGTAAATTGCAGGAATAGGCATTGATTTTGCGCCGCTATTAGCTGAATTTCTTGTAAACTTTAGCGCCCAGAAGCACCGAATTCAATCTTCTATAAAGAACTTTAGGTAGCTCTAGCAGAGCTTTTTGATAAAATAGCGGTCGCTGCAGAGAACCGACAATTGCTTGGAAGACCTTTCCTTGCTTGAGGGGTTCAACGACGACATAGTAATCTCTAATTTTTCTAGTCTCTTTAAGCTTTAGGCGTAGAGCTTTAGTAAGAGCATGATTATGCTTCAAATAGGCGGCTTCATCATCAAGAAACTGAGCGATCGCATCACATTCCTGCGTCAGTCGTTCAATTTTATTGGTACTTGTCGTTAGCGCTCCATACCTGGATAAATAGTAATAATAAGGCTCTGGCAATAGGAAAAACTTGGCTCCTCGGACTAAGCAGTCCATATCCAGCCAAAAATCCTGCGACACTTTAATTTCTGGCTTATAAGTGATGTTGTGCTGAACCAGAAATTCGCGCCGAAAAAGCGGCTTACTGAAGCCTAGTCCTAAGCCCTTTCTCCCCTCAATATCAGACAGCACAAAATAGGTCGGATCAATCTTGATGACATCAGGAATCACCGCATCACAATATTGAATCATGGTTGTGCGGGGTTCGACTGCGCCATCTTCAATGATGAAAAGGTCATCGGCTACCATATCAGCCTGACGCTCTTTAGCAAGATGGACTAGGCGCTCAAGGCGTTGAGGAGCATACCAATCGTCAGAATCTAAGACGGCAATCCAGTTGCCAGTTGCCTCTTTGAGAGCTCGATTGCGCGCGGCCCCAGCCCCCCCATTTTGTGCCTGACAAAAGACTTTTAAGCGCGGATCTTGAATGCTGTTGAGCACTTCAACAGTGTTGTCTGTGGAAGCATCGTCGACAACGACAATTTCAAAATCCTTGAAGGTCTGTTCTAAAACGGATTCGATGGCTCGTTTAATATAGGCGGCTGTGTTGTAAGCAGGAATGATTATAGAGACTTCAGGATGCATAGCCTTTTCCACATAGAGATTGAGTTTATAGAGTTTGTGCTGATGTAAGAAAAGGTAACCAAGCAGGGTAAATTGGATGCTGCTTGATTACCTTTCTCATAATTTCAGGGTCTTTTGATTGAATCTGACTGACTATCTAGTCACACCGGCAACAGTTTTGTTGAGCAAAGATTGACCATCAAAATATGTCGGCGCCTCAACCTTCATGAGGTCTAGGATAGTTGCCCCAATATCAACGCAGCGGCCATCTTGAACAATAGAGTCGGAGCCGATTCCAGGGCCCTTAAGCATGAAGAAGCCGCGATCGCGATGTCCACCAGAGCGATTGTAAGTGATGGGACCAATTCTTCCCAAATCGGGGCTGTCGACAACATCAGTGAAGAGGTCATGCCAAACTACAAGCAAATCCGATTCTGGAAGTTTTTCGTTATCTTCCAGCGGATTGACGCGAGTTCTGACGACTTCTTTAACCAAAGGCTTTTGCGTTCTACCATCCCGCAGCTTGTAAAGCATGTCGGTGATTTCTGAACACAGAGCATCGTATTCTTCCAGCTCGACGATGCCGTCTCGCTCACGACCTTTGAGGTTGATGCGCACATGGGCATCAGCAAAACCCGGAATCGCAAAGGCCTTCATTTTGGGCCAAAGCGGAGAGTAGGCCATAGCTGGCATCCAAGACAATTCTTCGCCATTTTTCTCTAGCTTGTAAGGAGACAGCAGACCGGCATCTGTACCGTCATCTAAGAACCGCTTGGGAGCCCAGGTATTCCAAAGACGCTTGAGGAGGTTAGGTTCATACATTTGCCGCCACACTTCACCAGGCCAGCCATTGCGAATGTTGCGATGAATGATGGAGCCAGGAGCCTTACTCATATCCCCAGAAGTCAGCCCGACTTTGCCAGGAAAGTTAAACCGATACATCACTTCCCCGATGAACATCATGCTCAGCAGGTCAGTGTGGTTCACATCCATACCGTGAAGGGCAAAGACGGCAACATAAGCGTCTTCAGGAGCCTTGGCAATCAACTGACCAACGGCTGCATCCACCTGTTTGAAGCCGTTCAGCATCGGGTCGCCGGCCGTGCGCATCTTATTGTAGTAAGGGAAAAGCGGGTGCTTAGGATCACTCGTGTGAAATAGGTCATGTCCTAACGTATGAGTTTCCCCAAACGCCGTCAAGAATAAATCCCACGGGCCTTGGGCCAGTAGGTCATCAAAAATTTTGACTCGGGTATCGACACTTTGCTCAACCGACTCGCATACCCAGTTGAAGTACTTATCACTCCACCAGTAGCCGTTGTCTTTGCGATAAACCGGATTCTCACCATATTTGGAGAGAATGTCAGGCAGGACAGAGCTGGGAATTGATTCACTCGGTACGAAGGGATGGTGCCCCCCCCAACCGGTGATTTGAATGCCCTCAACTCCTGGAACGACCCGCGAGACTGGCACATCGAACGCCAAGATACGCTTGTCTTGGGCAAATGTGTAGAACGGCAGATATTCGTCGTAGTCGTAGCCACCATAAATTGGGTCGCACCGAACGCCATAGGTCTTGGGATCATACGTAACGGTATCCCAGAAGCCAGTTTTGTCGGGTAAGCAACCGGTTAAAAACATCGTCCAACAGGGTTCGGTTGAGGAAAACTCAACGTCAGAGGAAGTTTGATAATTAACCTTATTCTTGAGTCGGCTGTAGGTTCCTTGTTCACTGATTGAGCGCAGATTCGGCAGATCGCCGGATTCCATCCATGGTTCGATGAGGTTTGGATCTGCTGCATCTAGCCCAATCGCAATTACTGGATGACTTTTGCTCATGTTTATCACTTAGAGAGTAAGTTACAAGTTGATTGTCAGAAGATGAGACAGTATGCCTTACACATGCCTAAGCCTCATACACTCAGACCCTCGAGATACCTTCATTACGAACTAGATCTACAGAAGCAGACTTTGACTGTTCTGAATCTTTTTTTAGTAGTTAACCTCATTCATAACATTCCCTTCCTGGAAGATATGTTAGGTTTCCGTGAATCCTAGGGTAGACATGTGAAGACTTGATTGGTGAACTTTGGACCACATCAGTAAAATCAACGTTGCATCAGAACTGCATCCAGAAATAGCAATATTAACCAGTGCTGAGCATCGACTCTACCGAAAAGATTATGAAAGTTCTGAGTATGCTAAGCAGTTGATTCGCCCGAAATTCCCCAAGACGATGGGTTCGACATTGAAGGCCTGAGATTGGGCTTTGACGAACCACCGCTGAAAAAAGCCCCCAGCGATCGCTGAGGGCTTTTCGGTCAAGAATTTCTTCTCAAAACCTTTGCAAACTATTTTCTCCGGAGCGCTATCGGCTTCTACTTGACCGGTAAAGATGCACTACCATAGGCATCTAAGCTATATGCCGGAACTCTCTCGTTGTTGTCAGTTTCGCGGCCAGTCAGGCTACGAGCTAGCTTTTCGAAGTTCTTAGAACGCCAGTTGCGCTCATGAATCGGTTTAGTCTGCTCACCCCGAAAGTACGTCTGAGAACCGATGAGAGCAGCGGCCACCCAACCGACAATAAATAGTCCAGTAAGCAATGCAATCATGGGGAATCGTCCTCCAAAATATCGTCATAACAGCAGCCTATGATTTGGATTCACTTTGACCTCCAAGCTCTCTAAGTTAAGAGACCAACTGCACCTACAGCAATGACTAATGACTGAGTTCAATGCCACAAGTACAGGCTTTACATCGCTGCGTTTCATCAATTAATGTAACGAATATGTTAAAAAATGTCAACTTAACTTTACAAAACCTTGCTGGTTTGCAGTAGGTAAAGTTAAGCGTAGTGTTCCGCTTTAGTCCTCGCTGCGATCGCCCGCAGCCCCTGAAAATCACCCAAGGTTTGGCGCTGTTGATGACCTGTGAAAATCGAGGTGACCGTTAGCTTCCATTGATGAGGTCACTAGTTGAGCAGTCACCCAGGCTGTTACCTTAGCGTCAGCAAATTGCCTTCAGGATGCTTAGCGGATGGATATTGCGATTGTTCTCACCGTTTCCTTTGTGACGCTGCTGATAGCAGTACATCAGGGAATTTTTATTCTCTGGCCATTGCTAATCACCCTTGGGCTGATGGCGACAGTCTATCGACGACAAGGCACAGCGTTTTCTTGCTTGCTGCACCATATGCGCTTGGGTGTGCGGCAATCTGCTGGGGTACTCAGTATTTTGTTGCTGATTGGGGTCGTCGTCGCCGGCTGGTTAGTGGCCGGTACGGTGCCCGCGCTGGTGTATTATGGCTTGCAGCTCATCCATCCTCGGTGGTTTCTGGTCTCAGCATTTGGGCTGACGGGTTTAGTCTCAACCCTGTTAGGCACGTCGTTCGGCAGTGCGGGCACGATTGGGCTAGCGCTGATGATTATGGCCCGGAGCGCAGATGTGCCCGAATCGTGGGTAGCCGGCGCGGTCATTGCCGGTGCCTATGTGGGCGATCGCTGCTCGCCGATGTCGTCCAGCGCCCATTTGGTTGCTGCCATTACCGACACTTCTCTCTATCGCAATTTGCACCTGATGCTGATTACCAGTTGGGTGCCGTTAATGCTGTCGGCAGCCATTTATGGCGGTATGTCCCTACGATATCCCTTAGCAGTTGTCGATAACCTGCTGATTGAGGCCATTCCAGCCGCGTTTTCAGTACATCCGGTAACGTTGCTGCCAGCGGTTTTGCTGATCGTACTGACGATTGGGCGCTGTCCCGTACGGCGATCTCTGGGATTTAGTTTGGGCAGTGCGATTGCGATCGCGATGACGCTACAGTCCCAGCCTTTGATGGTGGTGCTCAAAACCCTGCTGTGGGGATTCCAACTGCCGGCCGAGAGTCCTCTTAGCGAGATTCTCAAAGGCGGCGGACTGTGGGCCATGGGCCAAGTTTGCACGGTGGTGCTGGTATCAACAGCTCTTGCCGGCCTGCTCTCAGGTATGGGAGCGTTTGACCGAGTCGGAGATGCGTTGGCTCGCTGGCCCGGACGGCGGGGACGATTTAGCGGCACGCTACTGGCTAGCCTGCTGACTAGTGCGTTTGGCTGTACCCAGACCATTGCCATTTTATTGACGCGGCAAATTGTGCAGCCCCGATATCGAGACTCGGCACCTGATGGTCACCCACTTGCAGTCGATATCGAAAACTCGGCGGTGGTGTTGGCTCCCCTGATCCCCTGGAATATTGCGGGTTTGGTGCCCGCGACGGTGCTGCTGACGGATGCTCGCTTTATCCCCTTTGCGGTGTATTTGTATGTATTGCCGCTGTGGCACTGGCTCTGGGGGCAGTCGCGGACGCGATCGCTTATAACAATCTCACCGCCAGCAGTGTCAGCCTCTATCCAGACGCCAGAGCCCTAGCAAACAGCAGCGATAGGCCTTGATGAAGTTTTGATTAGGCAACTCGCAACTGTTGCAATGCTTCCTCGTTCGATCCAAACCTTTGATTCTGCATCGAACAATTTCTGAGAGCTGAAGCGATTTAGGCCTGCGGAATTTGTTGGCTGTCCGAAGACGCCTCTAGCCCATCACGGGTAAAGTGATCCTGATTCGATAATGGCGGAATAATCAGGCCAGGAAAAATCGATTTCAAATACCAGAATGACACGGCTAAAGGCAGCACGTAACGATCCCAGGGCAGCGCTTTAGTCATCATTGCCGCATGAACAATCACAATCCAAAACATCAGATCAGGCTTGGCAAACCGAATGCAGGCTAGCAGCGCTAACCCATAATACAGAGCCATTTGCAGGCCATAGTAAGGCAGCAGTTCAGCGATCTTGACAACATTGCCGTTGCCCGTCACTAGCGGTGGCGATAACAGACAGAATGCCAAGAGTAAACCTGCAATCAGCAGCCATTTTTTCCATTCCTGCTTAAGGGTTTGAATGGGTGTTTTAGGAGGAAATAAGATTAGCTCAGGAATGACTAAATAAGTGCCAATAAATGACAAAAAGTTGACGGCTCCTCCGAGTTCCAAGGCCCACAAAGTTTGTTGGACTTCCGGAGCAGCCTTGGCAGTCGTAATCGCTGGGGCTAATCCTTGAAACAGCATAAACCAGCCAAGAATGGAGAGCGAGGCAACAAAGGGGGCAATCCATCTCAGTTGTTGTTGCCAGTCAATCGTTTTAGTCTGCCAATAATTTTGGGCGACGCGCAGAAACTCGTAGGTGGCGATCGCTACGGGGAAGGCCAGCATGTATTGACGAGATGAGATCGCCAATATGAATGCTACTCCGCTTAATAGATGTCGATTATTGACATAAGCTATCATGCCCAACAGTACAAAAGTACAGGCAACCATTTCGGTGTAGAGTCGCCCACTTAGCCACAGAAAATAAGGGCACATAAATAGGCCAATTAAGCACAAAAGGGTTCTGCCGCCGCGCTGCCTGGTGGGCCAGCCGATAATCGCGACGATGCCCAACGATAAAAACAGATTGAACCACCGTGCAGCAAACATGCCGCCGCCAGAGAAATACTCAACCCAACCGAACAAAATAAACGGCAGCGGCGTATTCAAACTGTCGTAAGTCCGAAGATCTCTCATGGTGGGAATCAGGCTGTCACTGAAGGTCAGGCTGGATTTCCAAAACCGTCCTTCATCCCACCAGATGGGGCCGGTCAAAAAGTCCAAATAGGTGACCACTAACAAATAAATTAAGGTCACCCCAAACAGGAATAGAAGCTTTTGTTGAGACCGATTAAGTTGAAGATTAATCATGGTGAATTAGCATAAAGAGCGACAGCTAAAAATCAGAAAAAATCAGTTCGCTAGAAATATCTGTGGTTAGATATAAACTCACAGTTATGAATGGATACTGGTCAGGCTAGAACAAGGGTATCCAAGCTTTTTATCTGTAGAACGAATGTGCCGCTTGCGAACAAGATGCCTAGGCTAAAGCATCGATAAACTTTCAAATGATATCGATAAATTTTCAAATGATTAGGATGCCTTCAGTCAAAGCAACCTTGAGAAACCATACTACTTCATACTGACGGCGGCTGCTTTTGCTGGTGGCCGACTTTTCGGTGATCTTTTCCTTGCTGATGATGACGTGATTACCAATTCGCAAGCTGGTCTCGCTACTGATTTACCATTAAGTGCCAGCCTTCGACTACGCCTAAATCAGTGAACTGAGGGACAGCGGCCTGGTAAGGTTCTAAGTTTTGTCCAATGACGTAGGTTGGGCGAGGCTGTTGCCAGAAAGGCAGCAAACTGGTGGACGGTTGCGCAACGACTCGTCGATCGCAGTAAAAATCCAGCGATGGGCGATCGTAGAAATCGGCGATGTAAAGGGGCTGATCGGGCAGCACAAATTCCTGCACCAAATCGGCCATCGGCAACACGGGGAAGGCTTCACCGAGCTCCCAGAGCCAGTGATCAGAGGTCACAAGCCCGAGAAAGGCGACATACAATCCTGCTATCAGGGTGGGAATAAATCGAATCTGTTGGCGAAACGCCAACAGGGCGGCTACGCCACAGGCTACAGCAACTGCCAAAAAAGTCAGCAACAGTGCTGATGACGGCTCGCCTCCCCAAGGACTGGCGTAGACCATGCCTCCCCCACCACCGATGCTCAACATGGCTAGAAGCCCGCCCCAGATCCTAGGAATCCTTCTGAGAGCGAGACCTCGGCCATTCCAATGGCGATGCAGGTTCCAAGCGGCAGCGAGGGCTACTCCGATAGTGAGGGCGATCGCTGGATACAGAGGAAAGATATACCAGGGCAGCTTCGTCCCCATAACGGAGATAGCGAGGAGGTATCCGGCTGTCCACACCAGTAGCAGCCTAGCCCAAGTTTCATGGCGGTTTCGCCAGGTAAACCAGAGTCCAGTGGGCCAAAAAATCAGCCACGGCCAGCTATATTTCAATAGCTCCAGCAGGTAATACCACGGCGGCCCCTGGTGATTATCTACGGACTCCCAGACACGTTCCAAATTTTGGTTGAGCAAGGTGACATCCACAAACTGGCTGCCGTAATGCTGCCACTGCAGGGCATACCAGCCAACGACGGGCAGGCTGCCAATCGCCAATCCGCTCCATAAATAAGGTGATGCCAGAGTTTTGGGATTGTCCCAGACTATCCACAGCAGGGCGATCGCCAGCAGCAGCACGCCCAAGATGCCTTTGGTTAGGCACATCAGGGCAAAACATAAGCCAACGCCTAGGTGAGCCAGGGGTGCCCGGTGCGATCGCCGCAACAGCAACAACAGCGCAATAAACCAGCACACTACTGCCCCATCGAGCATCGCTAGCCGACCGTGGCGCACCACCGGCAGCATTGTTAGATAGACTCCGGCCCCCATCTGGGCATGTAGTCGTGTAGGCAAGATTTCTCGACCTAGCAAGTAAAGCAAAGGAACCGACATCGCCGTTAAAAGGGCACCTGGCAACCGGGCTGTCCAGGTATGGACGCCAAATGTCTGGAACGCTCCAGCAATTAAGCCGTGCATCAGGGGTGGCTTGTTGAGATAGGGCTGTCCCCACAGTTGAGGATGCAGCCATGCAGACCAGGTGTCAGCTTGACTCATCTCACGGGCAACTTGGGCCACGGTGCCTTCGTCCCAATCGCGCAGGGGGACGCCCCCCAAATCCAGGCAAAATAAAAGCAGCGCGGCACCCCAAAACAGCAGCATCCAGGTGCGATCGCGCGATTGAGTTGTCGAGTTCAGTATCATCTCGGCGCGGTCATCCAGAGCTAATTGAGGAGGCAGCATGACTTGACTGCTGCTCAGCACTCTATCCCACTTCTGAGGTCAAAGGCCATATCAGAATTTGCCGGTCGGAATTTGGCAAACCGAGCGCGAACGTCAAGGCTGCTGTAAAAGAACTTGATCGTTTATGCAGCTAGAACAGTTCATAGGGCTAGAGCAGCTCATAGACCATGTCTTTAAGCCGTGGTGACATTGCTTGGCCAGAGCTACAGGCCACTGCAGCCGTCGCTAGTTCCGTTGAGGACAAGCCGGTGAGCCAGTTGGCTAAAGCGATATTTTTGGCCTGCTTTTGATTTTCGGCCCCTCGACCTTGAGAATAGGAACGACTCTTCCGTGGCTGAACGCTATGCGCGCTTTGAGCTTGATTGCGAACCATCGTCGGGTGCTGTGGGTGGCAGTTGGCTTCTGGCTCCTGATGACTCTCAGCATTCTGAATCGTCACTGGGCCATGTATCCGTCCTTTTCGACCCATGACCAAGGCATTTTCAACCAAATTTTTTGGAAC
>JBCCNE010000128.1:0-10146 GCA_039026015.1 Cyanobacteria bacterium P01_C01_bin.70
CTTGTATCGAGTATGAAGACGACACTGCAGCCTTCCATGACACCCTGCGCCGCTTTTGCGAACCGCACGACGGCGGTTACTATGACCGCTTTAAAAGCTGGGCCGACGAATACTTCTTTGTCCCCCACCGAGGTCGCGCGCGCGGTGTGGGTGGGATCTTCTATGACGATCTTAACACCGGGGACTGGGAAGCCGATTTCGCCTTCACCCAGGACGTGGGACGGGCCTTTCTGCCAGCTTTCCTGCCGGTGACTGAACGCCGCCGCGATACCGACTGGACCGAGGAAGACAAAGAGGCCCAGCTGGTCCATCGCGGTCTCTACGCCGAATACAACCTTGTCTACGACCGTGGAACAAAATTCGGTCTGGAAACCGGCCATGACGCCAATGCGGTGCTGATGAGCCTGCCGCCGCTGGCCAAATGGATCTAGTGACCACGGATGTCAACGACCTCAGATAGATCGACACAGCCGCTGCTATAACCTTTCACTAGTAGTAATGAGAATGAAATAATTCTCATTACTTTGCAGAGCGGCATGGCCAGTTTAAAGCTTAAAATTCGATTTTTCTATGTCGCTGTTAGCTTATCTCTATTTCCCGCGTGTAGGCTGCGCCAATACTTCATTATGACCAGCCTACACGCATCCCTTGATCTTATGACTCTTAATCGATGACGCGCTTTAGACTTGGTGCTGGGCGAGGCTAGCCAGGCCGCTGGGGACGATCGCACCATGCTCGGTGACGATCGCGGTAATCAGTTCGGCCGGTGTAACATCCGACAGTGGATTGTAAGTAGCAACGCCATCTGGACAAGTAACGGTATCGCCCATGCGACACACGTCGGTTGATTTACCCTGGGCAATGCTGACGGCTTCACCGCTGGCGAGCCGAAAATCCATCGTGGACAGAGGGGCCGCCACCAAAAAGGGAATATTGTGGGCCTTGGCCGCGATCGCCAACGCATAGGTGCCAATCTTATTTACCGTGTCGCCGTTGGCGGCGATGCGATCGGCTCCCACTACCACCGCATCGATCATGCCCCGCTTCATGCAGTGGGCGGCCATGCTGTCGGTCACAATTGTGACGGGGATTTGTTCCTGCACGCATTCCCAAGCGGTGAGCCGAGAACCCTGCAGCCAAGGACGAGTTTCTCCGGCAATCACCTTTTCGAGCCGCGACTCTTGCCAGGCGGTGCGTACAACCCCCAGCGACGTGCCAAAGCCAGAGGTAGCCAGGGCACCATGATTGCAGTGGGTGTAGAGGGTCAGCTTGGCGGGAGTTTGGGGCAGGGCGGCAAGACCGTACTTGCCAATGGCCACACAAATTTCCCAGTCATCCTGCTGAATTTTTTGGGCTGTTTTGAGCAGCTCTTTTTTGAGCTCATTAACTGGCAAGTTGCTTTGCTGCACCTGTTTGACCATGTAGTCAACCGACCACAGCAGATTTGCCTTGTCGGGGCGAGCGGCTTTGAGCTGTTCGGCGATCGCCTCTAATCGCTCCAGAAAAGCGGCGCGATCGTCCGTCTGAATGGTCATCGCCCCGAGATAGAGACCGTAAGCTGCCGCCATGCCTAGGGCCGGCCCACCTCGGACAATCCGGTCGGCGATCGCGGTCAGAATATCTTCGCAGCGGGTGATGGAAATGACAGCGTATTCTTTCGGCAGTTTGCTTTGGTCAATCAGCAGCACGTGGTCGTTCTGCCACCGGACGGGATAAACGTGAGTGGCTAATGTTTCAGTCATAGGAAATTAAAGATATGAGGGGTAATCAAATTTTTGAGGGCAAGCAAATTAGCGGCTGCCGCAGCCGCTAACAAAATTTAGCTATGCCGATAGGAACGGCAAGCCGCTGAAATCACCCTGATTTTAATGGAAATCGGGTTTCTCGGATGGCTGACCCATCAGAGGTGGGCCTTGATCAGCAATAGCGTTCCTGAGGCGACTCCTACGGAGAAGAGGGCGGCCCCAACTAAAATCAGTTTGGTCTTGAACCGGATTATGTAGCGTCGGCTGCTCATCGGTCCTGTCAAGGACTCGCGCTTCAGATCCGGGGTGGCAAGAAACCCTGTCGAATAGGCGGCGGCCGAGGCCAAGAACAGAATGACCGGAATGCTAAGGGCCACCCCCTTAACCTTGCCGGCATCAATATCAAACGGTACGGCAATCATAAATAGCCACAAGTAGACTGGAATCGCCAGCAGGCTGGTCTGCAACATGAGGCGGCAAAAAGTCTGCAGGACGATTAGCGAATCGTTATTCGTGTGGTCAGAGGTAATTTGCATAGGGGTTATAAAAGGAAAAATAGGCATTGACTACAGGGACGCTGACCGAGAGGTCTTTAACCCCCGTTGAGAATTCCCGTGTGGGCAAAGGATGACGCGGGCGCGGGGCCAATGCCATGATTTGGCCAATACTTTCATGGATTAAGACTACGTGCACTCAAAACTTTTCCTATATTAGCCTCAGCGAAGATTTACCAACTTTGTGAACGTCAGGGATATCGAGGTCTTCATATTTTTGAGGGCAATTTGCCGAAGAAGCTGCTCAAAGTCTTTCCCAGCTTGGCTCTCAGGGCTCTCTAGGATTTCCTGCAAAATTTGCTCTCAGGGAAGGAACAATGTCAACTGTACGAGCACTGGTCAATGGAGAAAACAGTTTCTGAAGATCCGACCAGTGCCTCGGCAGAGTCCGCTGCCTTAGGCAGTGACCTTGGTATGCATCAGCAGCATGAGCGATCGCCCACCCACCACGAGGGTATCGCCCACCATGTCAGCGGGCGGCTCAACAAACCCCTGGGTCATTTTAGTGTCGAGAATGACTTGCCAAGGGCAACTGCTGAGGGTGTCAGGCAGGGCAAATACTTGGGACTCGGCCTGGGCGTTAAACAGTATTAGGAAGCTGTCGTCAACAATGCGACTGCCCTGACGATCAGGGCTAGGAATTTCCTCGCCGTTTAAGAACACGCCAATGGTTTTGGCCTCCGCCTCTTGCCAGTCTTCGTCGCTGACTTCGGTGCCGTCAATATTAAACCAGCCAATGTCATCGATGCCGGAACCGTGAATTTCGCGGCCCTGAAACCAGTACCGGCGCTGAAAAACTGGGTGGGCTTGCCGAAAGGCAATTAGACGCCGCACAAACGCCAGACAGTCTTGCTGGTCGGGCTGGAGCTGCCAGTCCAGCCACGCCAATTCATTATCCTGACAGTAGGTGTTGTTGTTGCCCTGCTGCGATCGCCCAAATTCGTCGCCGCCGAGCAGCATTGGCACGCCCTGGGAGAGGAACAGCGTGGCGAGAAAATTGCGCTGCTGCCGTGAGCGAATTTCTCGCACCACCGGATCATTGGTGTCCCCTTCGGTACCGCAGTTCCAAGAGCGATTGTAGCTTTCGCCATCGCGATTGCCTTCGCCGTTGGCTTCATTGTGCTTTTCGTTGTAGCTGACCAAATCGCGCAGCGTAAACCCGTCGTGGCAGGTGATGAAATTAATGCTGGCGTGAGGGCGCTTGCCGTTCGACTCATATAGATCGGAACTGCCCGTTAGGCGAAAGGCAAATTCCCCCAGGCGGCAGTGGGCCTCGCGCCAAAAATCCCGCATCGAGTCGCGATACTTGCCGTTCCACTCAGACCACAGCAGCGGAAAATTGCCCACCTGATAGCCGCCTTCACCAATGTCCCAAGGTTCGGCAATCAGCTTGGTGTTAGAGAGCACCGGGTCTTGATGGATGATGTCGAAGAAGGCGGCAAGGCTGTTGACCTCGTACAGTTCACGGGCCAAAGCGGAAGCCAGGTCAAAGCGGAAGCCGTCGACATGCATTTCCTGTACCCAGTACCGCAGGCTATCCATAATCAGTTTAAGCACCTGGGGATGGCAGACGTTGAGGGAGTTGCCGCAGCCCGTAAAGTCCATGTAATAGCGGGGCAGATCTTCCACCAGGCGATAGTAGGCTTCGTTGTCGATGCCGCGAAAGGCGATCGTGGGGCCAAAGTGGTTGCCTTCGCCGGTGTGGTTATACACCACGTCGAGAATAACCTCGATGCCTTCGCGGTGCAGGGCTTTGACCATTTCTTTGAATTCTCGCACCTGCTCGCCGAGGTGCCCCGAGGCGCTGTATTCGGAATAGGGAGCCAAATAACCGATGGAGTCATAGCCCCAGTAGTTGCGCAGGCCCGCACTGACCAAATGCCCCGGATAAGCGGTGAAATGATGCACTGGCAGCAGCTCGATCGCAGTCACTCCTAACGTTTTTAGGTGGGCCACGATCGCTGGATGCCCCACCCCGGCATAAGTGCCCCGCAGCTCTTGGGGCAGGTCGGGATGCTGCTGAGTCAGGCCTTTGACGTGGGCTTCGTAGATGATGGTTTGATGCCATGCCGTTTGCGGGTGGCGATCGCCCTCCCAGTCAAAGCTGGTATCGACCACGATGCCGTGGGGAATTAAATCAGCGCTGTCGAGCTCGGAATACTCTAAGTCGCGATCGTCGTTATCCAGATCATTAATGGGGTAGCTAAAGAGGCCGGCTCCATGTTGAATGTCGCCGGCGATCGCCTGCGCATAGGGATCAATCAGCAGCTGATTACGGTTAAAGCGCTGCCCCTCTTCAGGATCGTGGGGGCCTTCAACTCGGTAGGCATAGGGCTGTCCAGGCCCAATATCCGGCAGGTACCCGTGCCAGACGTAATTGCTGCACTCTGGCAGCTTAATTTGGGTTTCTTGACCGTGTGCGTCAAACAAACAGAGGTAAACAGCGGTCGCGTTTTCTGAAAAGAGGGCAAAATTGGTTCCCTTACCGTCCCAAGTCGCTCCCAAAGGATGGGGATCGCCGGGCCAGATGGTGTGAGTCATGGATACACAGGAGTGGCGGCAAGCGTGAACGCCCTGATTGTAGCGGGTCGCTGGGAATCGAGGCGAAACATTATTGGACAATTCATCAATCTTGCCAGCGGGCTATTTTTCAGCATGCCGCACCGATAAAGACGCAGAGCAGAGGCGCAAATTACGGTGGGAGATGTACGGCTCAATACGGAGGCGGGCCTTTATGATGGCATCATCGAAGCGAGTAGAAAAGACAGAGGAGGAATGGCATGAGCTTGCTCGGCAATATTATTTGGCTGGTTTTTGGCGGCTTTTTGAGCGGAGTGGGCTACATTTTGGGGGGCATTAGTACGTGTCTGACCATCATCGGCATTCCCTTTGGCATCGCTACCATTCAGTTGGGTATTGCCACGCTGACGCCATTTGGCCGCGAAATCAAGCCGGGGCCGAATGCCGACTCGGCGCTAGTGCTGATTCTGAATTTAGTGTGGATTTTTATCTTTGGCTGGGCGATCGCGCTTAACCACCTGTTTTGGGGCACTTTGCTGGCCATTACCATCATTGGCCTGCCCTTTGCCAAACAGCACTTCAAACTGATGATTTTGGCTCTATTTCCCTTTGGCCGCAGTTTTGAGTGAGGCAAGTTTTCTAAATGAAGCGCTGAAGGGCAGCCGCGGCTGCCCTTTTCTGATCTAGCCGATTGCCTATACGGCTACAAAGCTGTCAGCACCAAGCGTACTCGTATCGATGCCGACTAGGGTAGCTAGCACTGCATCGCCGAAGCTAATCGTCTCACCGGCAAAGGTGAGTTCATTGGCGTTGAGATTGCTGACTAGGCCAATGAAATCGACACCGACGGCAAAATCCAAAATGGTGTTGTCACCCTCACCAGCCGCCAACACGAACGTATCGCTGCCGTCGCCGCCCAGTAGGCGATCGCTGCCAGTCCCCCCGATCAGGGTGTCATTGCCGCTACCGCCTCGTAGCAGATCATCGCCGCTGAACCCGCGCACGATGTCGTCGCCGCCTTGAGCATTGATCACGTCATCGGACTCCTTGGCGCCTAAGAAATCGTTGTCCAGATCGTTTAAGAACGTCACAGTATTGCGGTTAAAGAGGTGATCCGGATTTGCGTCCGCATTGATGACATCAAAACTGTCTGTGAGGCTCGTCTCATCGGCAAATATGATGTTGCCGCCGTCAATACTGCCTCCAGTTTGCACTTCCAGGTTCTCTAAATCTTCCAGGGAAAAGTCTTTTAGCGTTACCCGGGTGCCGGTTTCATCGCCAAAGAAGGAAATTTCTAAATCGTTGCCAACTTGATTCAGCTGGAGGTTCTCAGCCGTCAGAACAGCGCCGCTAAACTGCAGCGTATCCAGTTCGGCAATGGTGGCCTCATCTGGTTGGGTCCCGGTGCCGACGCCGCCAAAGCCGATAAGCGTGAGGGTGTCGCCGGCGGCGATCGTCAATCGGTTATGACCACTTAAATCAATGTTGGAGGCATCGATGCGAGCATCTCCCACATCGGCCCCGGCGAGTTCGCCTAAGCCTAAAGCATTGGCAAACTCGGCTGAAAGCAACAGGTCGGTTTCGGCGATTGTCAGGTCGGCGGCGGTCGCATCCACCACGCCGGGCACGCTGATGTCGAAAAGAATATCGAGGCCATTGCCTTCGAGGGTGTCGGCGACGAAGAAACCGCTGGCGGTATCGCTCACGCGACTGGGGTCAAAGCCGATGGAAAACTCACCGACGGTAATGTCGGCATCGGGATTATCGACGGTGTCGAGGGTAAGGGTGCCATCATGCTCGATGCTGCCGCCAACTGGGGCAAAGGGATCGACACTGTAGGTGAAATCGGTGTCATCGTTGATGGCAAAGCCCACCTGAAAGTCTTCGGAAAAGGGTGTCGCGTCGCTGTCAATGCTGTCTAAAACTAAGCCAGCGGCAGCTTCTAGCAGTTCTAAATCCAAAAATACGCTGGTGGTGCCCGCTGCAACGGTAACGTCAGCTTGAGTATTAATGTCAGCCATGATGTACCTAACTTATTTACAAAAAATCCGCACGAGAGTGTCGCCGCCAGAGGGTTTGGCGGCGTCAAGAAAATGGGAAAATTCGAAAATCCCAAGCAGCAGTAGAACTCTCTGAAATGCCGTTGGCTCCCTCAGAGACCCTTAAGGACAGAAATCAATCCGCATTCTGATTGCTAACTTTGATCGAGGTACGGAGTGATAAAGTCATCGGTTTTAAATTTTTTTCACATTTCAGCTGTTGATGATCGAGCTGGAAAGTTCACGTGCGTTTAAATCCAATCGGCTGAGGGCTACGTAATCTAAACAGAGAGATGGTTATCACTATGGGATACTCAAACTGTTAGCTTTCATATCGCTGCTCTAGATTTCTGCTGCTGTCCTTTGTTCAGGGCTCATCGTCTATTCCTTTTTTAGCTGTGAGAGACTTTGAGGCTATACAAGACAGCTAAGAGAAGTAGAGGCCAGTCAAAGAGATTGAATCAGAACGTGCAGAGGCTTTATGCGCTCTGTATTGGGTCATTTTGAGCAAACCATCTTCCGATATTTTTAGGCAGTCTGACATGCTTTCTAGTTTGTCTCCAGACTGGTCAGAAGCTCCTGATGATGCCCTTTTGGAGGGTATTCGTTCGGAGCAGGTTGAGGCGCTGCGAGAGGTCTATCGTCGTTATGGCCGATTAGTACATGCTCTAGGGCTCAGGGTGTTGAAAACTTCTGAAGAAGCTGAAGATTTGACTCAGGAGATTTTTTTGCAGCTCTGGCAAAAGCCCCAATATGACGCCTCTCGCGGTTCGCTGAGCACGTATTTGAGCCTGATAACGCGATCGCGGGCAATTGATCGAGTTCGCTCTCAAGGATCGCACGTTCGTTTATTACAACGCTGGACAACCGCCCATTTTCATCCGGCAGCGTCTGATTTTCCCCTAGAGCATGCCGACTTGAGGGAAAAGGTGGGACGCGTTAGAACTGCCTTAACTGAACTGTCTGAAGCCGAGCGCGACATTTTAGAAAGTGCCTATTATGAAGGACTGAGTCAATCACAGATTGCTCAACGCTTAGATCTGCCCCTGGGCACTGTTAAAACGCGATCGCGACAGGCCCTGAAAAAACTGAGAAAAAAATTACAGGATTTCATTTAAGCACTGCAATGACCCGTTCTGACTTTTCTGATAGGTGGCACGATCTTTTCGCTGGCTTTGCTCTGGGAAATTTAACCCCAGATGAGCAGGCGGCATTAGATCAGCTATTAGAATCACAGCCAGAGCTGCGAGCAGAACTGCAGGCCTATGAAGCGGCCCTAAATCAGCTGCCTCAAGGGTTGGAACTCCCAGCCTTGCCGCCTGATCTAGAGGCCAAAATCCTACAGGGAGTGCATGCCTCTACGGCCGCATCTTTAGGAGAGGAAAGCAGTGTACCGGCGGCGATTGCCGCGCCCGCCGCGCCGCGCTATCGATGGGCAGCCGCCGCGATCGCGGCGGCTGTAGTCATACTATTAGGTTGGGATAACTATCAACTTCGTCAGTCGCTGGCGGTTAATCGGCAGAAGTTAGCCGCTAATCAGCAGAAGTTAGCCGAGGTTAAAGAGGCCTTTCAACAGCTGGAGCGTGAGCAAGAGGCCGTGCAAACGACTCTAGCCAGCCTACAAAATCCTGATGCGGTCTATACATTAGAAGGTATGGGTCAACTAACTGACACCTTGGGCAGCGTTATCACAAAAGCCAGAGACAACACCGCTACTCTGGTTGCCCATGACTTGCCAACGCTGCCGGAAGAACAGGTTTATCGCTTTTGGGTTGCCGATGAAGATAAGGAGCTGATGTACTGTGGGCAGTTTACGGTGGAGGACGCGGCTCCGATTGCCTGGTCTTTACCGGACGCTAGCTGTAGTACGCAATCGTCGCAGGTAGCCATTACCATTGACCCCATCACCGCCTCAACTAATTCAGGGGGAGAACTGGCGATGTTAAGTCGCTCGGTGGAATTCAGCAATTAAAATGCATCCCTACCGCATTTCTTTGCTAGAGGCTGCCATCATTGAGATTGCCTATGCCTCGATAGCCAAGGTTACAGCTCTTAGCTGATGAAATTGAGGCAGGCATGACATCAGGTTTCTGGCATTAATTGATGATGTGTTCTAACTTCAGAAACGCTGTCACCTTAATCTGTGGACGGAGACCTTTAAAGCACCAAGCTGTGCGCCACTCAGCGCTTGAGTTGTCCAATTGGCAATCGGCGATCCCAAATTTGAAATTGGTGCTGGCCTTAAATCTTCTTTGCTAAATGGCAGTGCAACAGGCTTAACCAACTCTGCAACGTTAAAGCTGCTGCCAATTTGCCCCTTGCTGCAACAAGTTGAACTTCGTTATCAATAGCTGTAACGCCCACAGATTGAGGATTATGGCTATGTTAGAAACTACGAATTTGAGGCTCAGTGAGACTGCTCATCAGCGTCGGCTCCGCGCAATTGTCAAGCGGCTGGTGATTGAGTTGGGCTATCTGGAGCACTGCTTGGCGGCTGGTCTGCAAGACGCTCAAGTAGAAACGGCTGCTGCGGGAATCGATACCGCGATTGACTGCTTGAACGAACATTTGGCGAGCTAGCCGGTTCAAACGCGGCACTGCTGATTGGGCGGTGTCGCGTTTGGCACTCGGTGCGGCTAGTTTCGCGATCGCTTCGGTATCCTAAGAAGGATGACTTTGCGCAAGGACGGTGAGTTTATGGCATTACAGTTCAAGGTGCCCTCGATGACGTGTGAAGGCTGCGCCGAAGTGGTGACCAAGGCGATTCAGTCTCTAGATGCCAACGCCCAAGTAGATATCGATGTCAAGACCAAGGCAGTCTCAGCTGACACCACGGCAAGTGTTGCAGCAGTACGTGAGGCGATCGCGGCTAAAGGCCACACTATGAGCTAAGGGGCTGTCATCATTTAACGCTCGACTCCTTATGCTGAAAGCAGTTCAGCCCCTAGCGGGTTTTGCAGAGCGGGCGCGGTAATGCTTATACCGCCAGCATTCTGGATTTAATTGATGACGCGCCCTAGGCAATAGCATCATCTTTCCTAGGACTGGGCCGCGTCAGCACTGCACTCCAGTAAAACAGCCTGACTGTCGGCCAATCGGAAGGATTTGGGAACCGTTTCACCTGATTTCAGGTTGACGCCAGGAGCGGCGATCGCCACTCGCCAATCCGCCAGATCAATTTGCAGCCAATCGCCGAGCGTCACCTCTAGCGGGTCGCCGTCCATGTGAGTCACCATTGCCACCTGATATTGCGTGGTTCCTGCCTCGGTCGGTGCGGTGCGCAGGCCA
>JBCCNE010000129.1:0-10124 GCA_039026015.1 Cyanobacteria bacterium P01_C01_bin.70
ACCTTCCCAGCACCCTGGTACGATCACGCATGATGTAGGCGATGCGGCGGCTCTCCCAAATACGGCCTCGCCGAGATATAGAACGGTTACGGGAATGCATATTCAGACGACGGCGGCCCCTTATGATGCGATCGTGGTGGGCTCGGGGGCAACGGGCGGCGTGGCGGCCAAAGAATTGAGCGAACGGGGACTGCGAGTCCTGGTGCTGGAAGCCGGGCGCGACGTCGATCCCCAACGCGATGCGAGTCAGCCCCTCCGCGATATGGCGCGACGCGCCTACAGCCTGGCGAGCCGCAAACACACCTACCAGGCTACCCATCCGGGCTATTGGAAAGCCAACCCCGACTTGTTTGTAGACGAGCGGGAAAATCCCTACACCACCCCCGCCCACAAACCCTTTTACTGGATTCGTGGGCGACAGGTGGGCGGACGTAGCCATACCTGGGGCGGCATTACCCTGCGCCTGTCAGACTATGAATTTCGAGCGGCTCAGCGCGATGGCTTTGGGGAAGACTGGCCGCTCGCCCACGCCGATCTCGCGCCTTATTACGCCCGACTCGAACGATTTTTTCAAGTGCAGGGGGGGCAAGACGGTCTGCCACAGCTTCCTGATGGCGATTATCAGCCGCCCGCCGCCTTCACCGCCGCCGAAGCCGACCTCAAAACCCTGGTTGAGACCCGCTGGCCATCCCGGCACCTGATTCATTCCCGAGGCTTTGCGCTGCATCAGCCGACGCCTGAACAGCCCTGGTCGCGAGCGGCCAGTCCGGGCTCTTCACTCAAGGCGGCCCTGGCCACGGGGAATGCGGCACTGCGCTCTAATGCCGTCGTCAGTCACCTAACCTTTGAGCCCGATAGCCATCACGCCAGCGGCGTCGCTTTCGTTGATCGCATCACTCAACAGGCCCATGAAGTCCGGGGGCGCATGGTGGTACTTTGTGCCTCGGCGATCGAGTCCGTGCGCATTTTGCTGCATTCCACGGCTGACCATCAGCCCCACGGCCTCGCCAATGCCTCCGGCATCCTAGGCCGCTATTTGATGGATCACGTTTCCACGACCCAGTTTTTCTGGCTGCCGGGGCGACCGGCAGCGCCGGCAACGTTCCCGCTTTCCGGCAGCGAAAGTTTCTTTATTCCGCGCTTTTGCAATCTTAAGGCGCCTCAGTCGGAAACTTTTCTCCGGGGCTATGGTCTGTGGGGCGGCATTCATCGCTTTGCCGTGCCGTCAGTTCTGCAAAAGGTGGGGGACGGCACAATTGGGTTTTTGATTGGCCATGGCGAGGCGCTGCCCCGGGCCGAAAATCGCATTAGCCTCAGCCCCGACACAGTTGATGCCTGGGGCATTCCCGCCGCCCACATTGACTGTGCCTGGTCGGATAATGAGCACCAGATGGTGGCCCACATGCGTCAGACCATTCAAGCTACGGTGGAGGCGGCGGGCGGCCAGTGCTATGCCGTGACGGAGCTGTTCCATATGCCGGCGATCGCTCCCTGGGTGCAGCAAGTCGAAAAGTCCCTGACCCCCGTGGCTCCTCCTGGCTACTACATCCACGAAGTCGGCGGCGCCCGCATGGGCAGCTCTCCCCAAAATTCCGTGGTCAATGCCGACAATCAGTGTTGGGAAGCGCCCAATGTGCTGGTTACCGATGGCGCCTGCTGGCCGTCTTCGGGCTGGCAAAGCCCCACGCTGACAGAAATGGCCATTACGGCGCGAGCCTGCGATCGCATCACCGAAAAATTACGCCAGGGCGTTCTGTAAATCCGTCAACACCGCAGCGAGGCAAGGCATTCTTGGCATTGCTAACGGGGCAGTCGTAGCAGGCAAACTCGAGGAGGCCCTGCCCCTGAGATCGCTCCTTCCCGCATTCTAAATTCCGAATTCTGCCAAACCCACAATCGGGATCAACAACACCCTATAGAATGATTTGGATCTGTGTTGTGCCCTGATGGAAAAACTATGCCGCGTCGCGACGACCTCAAGAAAATTCTGTTGATTGGCTCTGGGCCAATTGTCATTGGTCAAGCCTGCGAATTCGACTATTCCGGGACTCAGGCGTGCAAGGCATTGCGTGAAGCAGGGTACGAGGTGGTGTTGGTCAACTCGAACCCGGCAACGATTATGACCGATCCCGAGACTGCCGATCGCACCTACATCGAACCGCTGACCCCTGAGCTTGTCGCTAAAGTCATTGAGCAGGAACGCCCCGACGCCATGCTGCCGACGATGGGCGGCCAAACTGCGCTGAACATAGCCGTGACGCTGGCTAAAGACGGCACCCTTAATCGCTACGGCGTTGATTTGATTGGGGCCAAACTAGAGGCGATTGAAAAAGCTGAAGATCGCAAGCTGTTCAAAGAAGCGATGGAGAAAATTGGCGTTGCGGTTTGTCCGTCTGGCGCGGCGGAAACCCTGGGTGAGGCCAAGGCCGTCGCCGCCAAAATCAGCTCGTTTCCCCTGATTATCCGCCCGGCCTTTACCCTGGGCGGCGCCGGGGGCGGCATTGCCTACAACCAAGAAGAGTTTGAGCGGATTGCCCAATCGGGCCTCGACGCCAGCCCAGTTTCGCAAATCATTATTGAGCAGTCGCTCCTCGGCTGGAAAGAGTACGAGCTGGAGGTGATGCGCGACCTGGCGGATAACGTCGTGATTATCTGCTCCATTGAAAACGTCGATCCCATGGGGGTGCATACGGGCGATTCGATTACCGTGGCTCCGGCTCAAACCCTGACGGATAAAGAATATCAGCGGCTGCGGGACGCCTCTATCCGAATTATTCGCGAGATTGGGGTGGAGACCGGCGGCTCGAATATTCAATTTGCCGTGAACCCCACCAACGGCGAATTTATCGTAATCGAGATGAACCCCCGCGTATCACGAAGTTCGGCTCTGGCGTCTAAGGCGACTGGCTTTCCGATTGCCAAGTTTGCTGCCAAGCTGGCCGTGGGTTATACCCTCGACGAAATTAACAACGACATCACGAAAAAGACGCCGGCCAGTTTTGAGCCCACGATTGATTACGTCGTTACGAAAGTGCCCCGCTTTGCCTTTGAGAAATTTCCGGGGACTCAGGCGGTGCTGACCACGCAGATGAAGTCGGTGGGCGAAGCGATGGCGATCGGTCGCACGTTTCAGGAATCTTTTCAAAAGGCGCTGCGATCGCTTGAAACCGGTCGCGCCGGTTGGGGCTGTGATCGCCGGGAAACCTTGCCCAACTTGTCAAATCTGCGATCGCGCCTGCGGACGCCCAGCCCTGAGCGCATCTTCACTGTGCGCCACGCTATGCAGTTGGGCGTTGAGCTAGAGGAAATTTATTCGCTGACCGGCATTGATCCCTGGTTTTTGCGTCAGTTTGCCGACCTGCTGGCCACCGAAAAATGGCTCAAGCGCACTGCCCTCGATGCTCTTTCAGCCCAGCAAATGTACCGGCTGAAGCAAAAGGGCTTTAGCGATCGCCAGATTGCCTTTGCCAAAAACACGGACGAAGACGTGGTCCGCACCCAGCGTCAAACCCTCGGCGTGCGACCGGTTTACAAAACCGTTGATACCTGTGCAGCGGAGTTCGAAGCCTACACGCCCTACTACTACTCCACCTATGAAGAAGAAACCGAAGTGAGGCCCAGCGATCGCCGCAAGGTAATGATCCTTGGGGGCGGGCCTAACCGCATCGGTCAGGGCATCGAGTTTGACTACTGCTGCTGCCACGCTTCCTTTTCCCTGCAAGACGATGGCTTCGAGACCATCATGGTTAACTCCAACCCCGAAACCGTCTCGACCGACTACGACACCAGCGATCGCCTATATTTTGAACCGCTGACCAAAGAGGACGTGCTCAACATTATCGAAGCGGAAAATCCCGCCGGCGTCATCATTCAGTTTGGCGGCCAAACCCCGCTGAAACTAGCCGTCCCGCTGCAGGCCTATTTACAAACTCAAAATTCAAAATACCCTTCGGGAAGGGCAAAGCCCTACAAAATTCAAAATTCAGCATCAGACTCTCCGGCCCCCGCCACTCCGCCACCCCGCCACCCAATTACTCAGATTTGGGGCACCTCTCCCGACTCGATCGACATCGCCGAGGATCGCGAACGCTTTGAGCAGATTTTGCATGAGCTGGCGATCGTGCAGCCCGCCAACGGCCTGGCCCGTAGTACTGATGAAGCGCTGGCGATTGCCCGCCAAATTGACTATCCCGTGGTGGTGCGGCCCAGTTACGTACTGGGGGGACGGGCAATGGAGATTGTCTATTCCGACGAAGAACTCGACCACTACATGACCTACGCAGTGCAGGTAGAACCTGAGCATCCCATTCTGATTGATAAGTTCTTGGAAGAGGCGGTTGAAGTGGACGTAGATGCGATCGCCGACGCTACCGGTGCAGTCGTCATCGGCGGCATTATGGAGCATATCGAGCAGGCCGGCATTCACTCCGGCGACTCGGCCTGTTCCATTCCCACGATTTCCCTACCGGAGTCGGCCCTCGACACCATTCGCCAGTGGACCACTAAACTCGCCAAGCGCCTCCAGGTTGTAGGTTTGATGAATATCCAGTTTGCGGTGAAAGGCGATCAGGTTTACATTCTGGAAGCCAATCCCCGCGCTTCCCGCACGGTGCCCTTCGTCTCCAAAGCCACGGGACTCCCGCTGGCCAAAATTGCCGTGCAAATCATGGCGGGCAAAACCCTCGCCGACCTAGGCATGACGGCAGAGGTGATTCCCAACCATATCGCCGTTAAAGAAGCGGTGCTGCCGTTTGAGCGGTTTCCCGGCACGGATACGATTTTGGGGCCAGAAATGCGCTCGACCGGCGAGGTCATGGGCATTGACGTGGACTTTGGCAAGGCGTTTGCTAAGGCGGAACTCGGGGCTAATCAAAAGCTACCGCTGGCCGGGACGGTGTTCGTCTCGATGAACGATCGCGACAAACAGGCCGTCGTCCCCGTGGCTAAAGATTTGGCGGCTTTGGGCTTTAAGCTAATTGCCACCAGTGGCACCCAACGGGCGCTACAGGAACAGGGGCTAAGCGTTGATCCCGTTCTAAAAGTTCATGAAGGCCGTCCCCATGTGGTTGATCAAATCAAAAACGGGCAGATTCAACTGATTATCAACACGCCTCTTGGCGACCGGGCCCAGCAGGACGACCATGAAATTCGGCGAACGGCGCTCGCCTACAAAGTCCCGACAATTACAACGATCGCGGCGGCCCGGGCCACCGCTGCTGCCATCCGCAGCTTGCAAACTGAAACCCTCAGCGTCAAAGCCCTGCAGGACTATCTGTAAGGTGAAGTAATAGTCAGATAGCGATCGCTCTCCAGCCGCCGCTCAACATCAGAAGCAGCTGAGGCAGCCGCCTTGAGCCAACCCCAGACGGCTGCCTCAAGCAAGCCCTAAACATTAATTTGTTTGTGGGGCTGAGACTTATCGATTGTCCAGAGCGTATCTAAATCCCGCAGGTAAAACACCCCGAAACAAGCCGCTAACATGGGCCAAGCGGCAAAAAACAGCAGGTTGGGTGCCGTAAACGGATCGAGATAGCGGGGAAAAGAGGCCAAGGTAGAGACAGCGTGCATTAAGAACACCGCTCCATAGGTCCACTTTTTCTGGAAGCCCGCTATGAAACCCAAAACAATCAATAGTTGAATGACACCAATGCCATAAATCAGCCCGGTGCCTAATCCTGATAAGCCATAGAATGCTGCGAATACCTGACTGGCATGCTCGGGCTTGAGAAACTTATCGAGCGTCCAGATAAACATCACGACAAATATGCCCAGGCGTAATAGCAGCAGTACCAAGGGCACCCGTCCACCCACATTACTGTTTACCATAAGAGCCTCCTGAAGCGGTAAGATGCTCTCATTCTTTCGCACCGAAATGAGAACGGGCTGAGTCACTGGCAAGAACTGGCAGGCATCGGGCGATCGCTCCGCAAATTTTGCGGCTTGGTTGGCTCATTTTTCACGGGTCTTTTTTCTCAAGCTGCTGCTGTACGACAGCTTTGAGTTCAGGCAGATACGACTCCACTGCGGTCCAGACTTGCTCTAGGTCAATCCCTCCCAGATAGTCATGCACTAACACATTGCGAAACCCAGACAGGGCTCGCCAATCGACTTCCGGAGCACAAGCCTTGCAATCATCTGATAACCGCTGTGTCGATTCGGCCATGACTTGTAATCGTCGCAATACAGCATCTTGGATGAGGGCACTCTCCATAAATTCCGCTTTGCCACGGCCGATATAGCCTTCGATGAGTGCCACACACTCTAGGATATGTGCCAAGTAAACACCGTCATCATGGCTGGTCATAGCGGCCGCGCTTCTGCGAGTACTCGCTCGCGAATCAGGGGGCTAATGCCTCGTTCGGTCAACACATCAACTTGACATCCCAGCAAATCTTGTAAGTCCATGAGCAACCCCCCCGGAAACCAAGGCGTCACTTTTGTTGGGTCGTAGTCAATCAAAAAGTCGATATCACTTTCGGGCGTGTCTTCTCCTCGAATGACTGAACCAAACACTCGTACGTTGAAGGCTCCGTGCTCGGCGGCGATCTCTAAAATCTGTTCTCGATGGGCGCGCAAAATTTCTAGGCGCATCACGAAATCACCTCTACCAAACTGTCTGCTAATAGACTTTTCTCAAGTTGCCTCGCTGGTGGTTTTCTGAAGGCAGCGGGCGGGTCCCAGCAGCCACGATTTGATTGTAGCGGCGGTGAGACATGAGGGCTCTATCAGGTGCCGCCGCCGCAGAGCGATCGCGCTGACGACAGCCAAATCCCATAAGCTACAGAACAGTAGCTTATGGCAACAAGTGATCGCACGAGCCGCGACATCACTCGGGTAGGCTGACCTCATCGTCCCCTATTTGCAGACGGGTGGTAGACATAGGTTGTAATTTCATCTGGCATCCCGTCGCCATCCTCATCGATGCTCTCTTTTGTGAGATTACCGTTAGCGTCATACTCTTGAGTCGTAATGATATCGGGCAACCCGTCAGCATTAGCGTCAATTATGTCTTCAGTTTGATTGCCATTGGCATCATATTTATAGATCTGACGCTGGTCTACTATTCCATCACCATCAATATCACCACTCATGACAGTCTGATTGCCGTTGGCGTCATATGTGTAGCTCACGGATAAATTTTTGGGATAGTCATCGAAGTCACCGTAGGTAGTGATCTCGCTCCTGATTAGGTTGTCGCTACTGTCGTATTTAAAAATAGTGATGAGATCACCCGTACCGCGGGTGGTATAGACATAGAGAGCATTTAGGGTGATACGGCCACGGTCATCATATTCGGTAACAAAAATATCGTTTACAGTACCGTCGCCGTCAGTGTCATAGATTGTTTTGATAGTATTCCCATCAGCATTGCGTTCATAAATCGTAATATTTTCTGGCATGCCATCGTTGTCGTAATCACTGCTCTGTTGGCTCAGATTGCCGCTGGCATCATATTCATAGCTGTCGATACCGCATGGAACATTATTGCTACAGACAGTCGTGTTGCTAGTCAGATTGCCATTGGCATCGTATTCATAGGTAGCAATTCGATTAACCAGACTGTCACCGTTGTGATCCATGATGTATCTTGTCAGATTGCCATTGGCATCGTATTCGGAGGTAGCAATGCCATCGACCACACCATCGCCGTCGGCGTCTGAGGTTCTTTTGAGGATATTGCCAGCGGCATCATATTCGGAGGTTGTGATGCTACATGGTATGCCATCACCATTTCGGTCAACCCGCTCTCTGATTTCATTGCCGTTGGCATCGTATTCATAGGTTGTGATGCTATCTGGTATGCCATCACCATTTTGGTCAACCCGCTTTTGGGTCAAAACCCCGATCAAGACGGCATCTTCGGCTGGCCTCTCGCGATTTTGCGCTACAGCCAGAGGCTGCTTCCCAAGTCTTTGGTTGGTCTCCATCGATGCGGATAAACCCCCAGTAGCCAGCAGTAGTGGAGTGGGCTTCGCTAACGCAGGTAATCTAGAGCTGCCAATCGAACACGCTGCCAGCAATATACTGACAATCGCATGGCTTAACTTCATATTCTTCTCCCTTACATAGTCCAGAACACGGGCAAAGATGATTTGTACACTCAGTAGCCCCTTACACTTTTCGTGATTTCTGCAAGGATTTAAGCTGTTGCTGCAGGGCCTGCGGGTCGGTGGGGGCGTTGCCATAGCGCCAGTGAATATAAGCTTGGATGATCGCCATCACCTGGTCGCCTTTGGTGAATTGGGGAGCTTGGCGCAGGGCGATCGCATATTCCAGCGGCGTTTGGGTTGGGCGTTTGGGATGGCCCTGAGCGGCCAGCCAGAAGAGCATTTGTTGATATAGGCGCTCAATCGGTGGCAGCTTGCGTAAGCGCATTCCGAGACGCCAGCGTCGCCAGCCTTGCCATCCTAGCCAGCTTAAAAAAGCCAGTCCGGTTAGCGTGATGATGGCCGCCAAAAAGCCCATTATCCCATTGCTAAAAAAGCGCATCAGGCGCGCCAGACCGTCCACTAGCCAGGCAAAAACCCCAGACAGCCAGCTTGACACCGGCGTGGGCAACCAGCCCGCCACCCAATTCCAAAACTGTCGCAGCACAGAAAACGTTTGGCTGTCACGAATTGATGGGGGAATCAGTTCGTGGCCGGGAATGGGATCAAAAGCAAACCAGCCATAAGCCGGGAAAAAGACTTCGGTAATGGCATAGGCATCAGTGTTGTTGACGACGTAGTAGCCGGTAAACGGATTGAAGCGTCCCGTGCCAAACCCGGTGACTAGCCGCGTTGGAATGCCAATGCTGCGCAGCATCACCGCCAATACAGTGGAAAAGTGATCGGGGTAACCGCCCTCGTAAGTGAAGAGAAAGGATTCCACTAAGTCTTCGCCTTCGGCAAAAAAGGGCAGCTGCGTTTGAATCGTGTAGTTTTGCTTGAGGCTCTGAGCCAGATAGAGCGTCTTTTCGTAGGGATCGTTGAGTGGTTGCGGCGACTGAGCGAGTAAGGTCTCTGTCTGCTGGCGCACGCGATCGCGAATCTCTGGCGGCACCTGCAAATAGACCTGTCGCATCTCGTCGCTATAGTTCTGATGGGTGTCGCGTAGCTGAGTGCGATCGCGATAGGGCACTTGCGAGACCACGCTGTAAGTCATGCCTTCTGCTAGAGAAATGGGCGATCGCAGTGAGCCTTCCGCGTCAATCGCGACCTCGCGGGTGGGGAAGTACAGCTCATCAGCCTGGTAAAGCGCTGGAATCAAGTTAGGCAAGTCATTGACGACCGTGTAAGTCTGCACGACTTCCCGCCGCCGCCCGCGTGAGTTATAGATCAGCGATTTGTTGGCTGCCGTGGGCAGCTTTGTACGAAAGGACGTCAGCGATCGCTCAAACACTTCTACCTCGTCCTCGCGGGAAATGGCCCACCCTTGACTGGTGTAGCGGTCAAAGGACAGCACTCGCCAAAAACCGGGCGCCTGCGAGCGCACACGCATCACCACCTGCGGCTGCAAAGTGCCGCGCAAATTTTGGTTGAATCGTTGGCTAAATCCGTAATAGCTGGTGCCGCTGAACTCGCCAGGGCCATCTGCTGGTGCATTGCCCTGAATTTGAGTGCTATCACCTTCGCTGCCATCCGGCCCTGCTAGGTCAGGCGAGAGCTGATTCCCAGAAAGGCCAGGATTTACAATCTGATCACCAGTGAATTCCCCTTCAAAATCAACCGTCGTGCTGACGGGAAAGTTGCGAATCTGGTAGCCCGGCAGTCGCGGTAGGGAGATAAAAATGGTTAGTCCCAGGGCAAGCGTCACCAGCAGCAGCCACGCTAGCTGTTTGATTTTCAAGGTTGCGCGAAGATTGCCTGTGGGCAGCGTGAGCAGTCGCAGTCGTGATTGGTAGTCGAGAATGAGCACCGGCAGAGCGATCGCCAAAAAGGTAATCAGAATCGGCGCAAAGGTCAGCGATTGGCTCACCGTCGCTGCCACGCCCAGCAAAATCAAGCCAATCACAATGGAATAGCCCAAGTCTTTGCGGCGCGGCATGTCAAAGCTGTGCAGCACCTGTAGGTGAATCAGCAATTCTGCCAGCCGGATGCGGGTGTCGCCTTCGCCGCCCACCATCCCGGCTAAAAAGACCCCCA